>JABFYB010000402.1 GCA_013361475.1 Hamadaea sp. | reverse complement strand
CAGGGTCTCTGCCAGCTGGACGAGCAGGGCCGCGAACGGCGCCACGAACTCTGGCATCTGCGCGAGGATCGGGCTCAGCGCGTCGAGCAGAATGTCAGCGACTTCCTGAATGATCGGCGCGAGGTCCGCGAAGATCGTCGATAGGGCCTCGAAGAGCGGCATCGCCACCGGCAGCAGCGCGGTGATCAGCTGGCCGAGCACCGTCAGAAGCGGCGACGCCGCAACGATGACCTCACCCACAGCCTCGGCGACCACCTGAAGAACCGGACCCAGAGCCTCAATGACGGGGGTCAGGGCGTCGCCCAGGGCGGTGACCAGGGTCTGCACCGGCGGGCCGAGGGCCTCGACAACCGGGGCGACCGCGAGCAGTGCCTCAGCGAGCAGCGGCGCCACCGTCGAAGCGATCGTGCCCATCGTCTCGAACAGGGCCGAGAGCCCGCCCTGAACCTCGCTGGTGTTCGCGACGTCGGCGATCGCGCCCGTGATCTCCTGCAGGGTGTTGATCAGCCCGCCGCCGCCCTCGGGCACGGCGTTGAAGATCGCGCCGATGATCTCGCCGACGTTCCCCGCGACCTCCCACAGATCCTTCAGCAGGTCCACGGCGGTCTCGATGGCGTCCTGCATCGCGCCCGACTCGAACGCGTCGCTCAGCTTCTCGCCGATCCCCGCCGCAGCGCCCGCCGCCCCCTTGGTCAGCTGCTCGAAGCTCGGCCCGGCCGCCGCGCCGATCTGCCCCAGCGCCGTGACCACCACACCAGGAATCCCGGACAGGTTCCGCAGACCCGTGCTCGCCGAACCGAGCGCCTTTCCCAACGTTCCGTTGTCCGCCAGCTCCTTCGCCGCGCCCATCGCGCCGGCCGCCATGTCGCCGAGCGCGGTCGCCGAGTTGAGCAAGTTCGTGCGCAGCACCGGGAGCACGCTCTTCGCGGTGCGCTCAAGGTTGTCGCCGAGGCCGCGGAATACCTCCTCCTGCACGGCCTGCTGTACCTCGCGCAGGGCCGGGCTCAGGTCGCGCACCGTGGTGGCGAACTTGGCCGCGCTCGGCGACAGCTTGTCGAGAGCCTTCTCGAACTCCTCGGCCTTCGACGGATCGAGCGCGGCGCTGAGGGCGTCGTCCATGCCGACGGCCGCGAGCTTGACCGTGCCGGACGCCAGCTGCACCGCAGCCATACCCGTCACCGCGATGCCCGCCGCCGGGGCCACGTTCGCGAGGGTCTGCACGACGCTCGCGAGGAGCGGCACCGCCGAGCCCAGCATCCCCGCGGACTTGGCCGCGCCGCCGAGAGCGCCCGCCGCCCCGCCCGCGGCGCCCTTGATCTGGCCGAGGATGCCGGTCAGCCGTCGGGGCCGGTCGACGTCCACGTCCACGTCGATATCGACGTCCGTGTCATCCACCCGGCGGGCTGCGGCGAGGAGTTCGTCCAGCTGCCGGGCTGCGGCGCGCGTCGTGACCTGCACCGTGACGTCGGGGTGCTGGTCCGAGAGCCGGTTGATGTGCGGCTGAAGCTCGTTGATCCGGCGCAGCGCCTCTTCGATGCTGATGTCGACGCCGATGCGCTGGGACGACAGCTCGTCCAGCTCACGGCGGACCCGCGCCATGTCCCGATCAAGCTGGGAGCTGTTCCCGTCGATCTGAATGTCCGGCAGGTGCGAGACGAGGTCTCGCAGCTCCCGCTGCACACCCTGGCCGAGGGCGGCGCCGATGCTGGAGCCCTGCCGCGCCGCATCGGCGACCGTGCCGTTCAACCCGTCGAGGTTGACCGCCAAGTGGCTGACCAGGTTCGGCAGGTTGATGTCATCAGCCACTCGGGGTCACCTCCTCGGGGTTCAACCGCGGCTCATGCGGGCCATGTCGAGCAGGCCGGGACCGGACTGCATCGCAGGCTGCTGCTGGGGACGGGTGCCGCCGGTCTGGTGGGCGGCCTGGTGCTCATCGGCCAGCGTCATCAGCTGGCCGAACGTCATGTCCCAGAAGTCGTGGGGAGGAATGTGGAGGGCACCGATGGCGAGGTAGTAGAGCTGAGACCAGGGGAAACCGTCGTCGTCTCCGGAGTGGCCCCGTTGTCCTTCGGGGCGTCGTCGTTTCCCAGGCCCGCCAGAGCCTTCGTCAGCGCGGCGTTGAAGGTCTCGACATAGCGGGCCAGTTCGCCGGGCAAGAGGAGGTCCGCGAGGTCGACGCCGTCCGTACGGCGGCGGTAGGTGATGTCGCCTGAGATGCGCCTCTCGCCCTTCGCGTCCTGGTGCTCGCGGAAGTGCGGCTCGAATCCACCCGGCCCGATGCAGCCGGCGCCGATGAGCTGGACGAGCGGGCCGAACGCTGCACCCTTGCCGGTCACGTCGATGGCGCGCTGAGCGGCCTCGACGGACCCATAGCGGGCCTCCAGCAGCGCCAGGGAGCGCAGCGGGTAGCGAAGGGGGATCTCGGTTCCGTCGGACAGCGGGATGCTGCCGCTGCCTCCGAGCAGGTCAAGGCCTTGCGTCATGGTGGTGGGTCCCTACGTGAGTGCCGGGTTTCGGCCTGCGGATGAGGGGTGGCCGGCCGGGCGCGCTGAGCGAGAACGCGCCCGACCGGAGATCAGGCGATCGCCGCGGCGGTCTCGTTGATGACGAGGGAGATCCAGTCGTCCGTGGAGATGAGCGGGTCGGCGTCCGCGGTGAAGCTCGCGATGCGGTAGTCCTCCTCGGCGAACCCGAGGTCCGGGAACGCGCTGAGCGTGAGCTTGTGGAGGACCACGTGGAAGTCGCCGCCGATCAGGTCGACGCCGTTCTCGGGCGTGACGCCTTCGAGCTTGAAGGCCGGGAAGTTGGCGGTCGCGCCCTTCAGATCCCATCGGGAGGTCTCGGCGGCACCGGTGCCCGAGTCGGTGACCGTGCCGCCGAGGATCGCCACGAGGACGTCGAGCGACACCTTCGCGTGGCTGATGGCGACCTGCACGTTCGTCAGCGCCGAGTTCGACGCCAGCTTCTTGTTGTCGCCGCGCAGCTGCTTCACCTCCACGTCACCGGAGATCTCGAAGCTCTTGATGCCGGGCACGTCGATCAGCGCGCCGTACGTCGGGGTGCCGGACGCGGGGTCGGCCGTCAGAGGCGCGATCTTCGCGTCCTCGATGCCGTACACCTTCGTGAACCGCTGAATGGGCATGTCCTGTCCTTCCTGGTGCCGGGGTCCGGCCCTTACGTGAGGGGTGGGGCGTCGACTGCGGGTTCGGGGACGGTCTCCAGCGGGCAGCCGGGGAGCGCAGGGGCGGGGCCGGCGTCTTGCGGGACGATCAGCCCGTCGACCGCCCACCACGCGGT
>JABFYB010000593.1 GCA_013361475.1 Hamadaea sp. | reverse complement strand
CCTGCGGCTTCTCCGGCGACGCCAAGACGGCGTACGTCGCTCGCCCGTAGTGCGTGGCTGAGAAGGTCAGGCGGCACGCGGACGACGACGTCCGGCATCGTCACCGGACGTCGTCCACGCCGAGGCACATGATCAGAATCGGCTCATCGAATACCAGGTGGGGGCGAACACCAGGAGGACCAGCAGGGCGACGACGACCAGCGACAGAACTACTCGGCCACGGGTCAAGGGCGCCGGCGTGATGGGACGCCTGGTCCAGCGGCCGACCGCGATGACGGCGGCCACCGCGCCCAGCACGATGTTGTACGGCAGCAGGTCGAACTCACCGCGTACGACGTGGAAACCACCGGCGAGAATCATCGTCAGCGTCAGGCCGGCCGCGGCGAGGGGCGTCAGGCTCGGCCGCACCCGGGTCATCGCCGGCAGGAGCACACCGACCCCGCCCAGCACCTCGGCGACGCCGATGAAGACGATCAAAGGCTGCGACACGGCGGCGTACCAGGCGACGGCCTGCGGCGCTGCGGCGTACAGGGCGTCGTCGTAGAGCAGCACCTTGCCGAACCCGCTTCCGGCGAAGAAGACGCCCAGCAGCGCCTGGAGCACCCAGAGCACGCCGTTTCCGGTGATCCGCGTACGCCGCCGCTCGGTGCCGACGGCGAGGACATCCGCGCTGATCTGAGAAGTCATGTCCGATCACTCCTTGAGTCGTGGGCCGTCGTGGCCCGATGTATTCAAGGATCTCGGCCGGGCGGCGGTCCTACATCCGTGACAGATACGGACCCGGTCACGGAACCGGCCACGGAGCCACCCCGCACACGGCCCATAGCGAGACGACGGTCAGGCGGCCTGGTCATTGTCGTCGACGACCTTGGCGCCCAGGGACATCGCCAGCTCCGCCATCCGGCGCACCGTCGGCTCGTCGGCCTGCCGTACCTCGATCACATCGTCGTCGAAGAAGAACGGCCTCGGCCGGCCCGACGGGTGTCCCGTCCAGCAGACGACCGGCGGGCAGGATATCCAGCGAACCCCGGAGGGCAGTGTCGCCTCGATACGCGTCATCGTCACGAAGTCGGGCTGGGCGGCCGCCAACTGCTCCCACTCGTCCAACCGGATCGGCGCCTGCCCGTTCATGCCGCCGAACCAGGTTCCCCGGGTGATGTAGCGCGCGTTCAAAATGAACGCGTGCGCGTCGCGCTGCCGGTCGACGACCCGGTTGCCGTCCCATCCGTACACCTCGCCGTCGTCGCCGATCACCCACGCGTCGAGTCGCGCGGCCAACACGGTCATCCGGCGTATGACCTCGGGCCTCGGGTTCTTGGTGGTGATTCGACCGGCCTCGAACCACAGATGGCCGTCGTCGTCCGGATCCGGCGACTCCCAGGTGAGGTAGCAGAAATCCGGCCGCCGCGGCGCGTCGGGTGGGATGGTCAGACCGGGCTCGTCACGCACCAGGTCGTCGACCTCCGTGCCGAGGATCGGATACCGCTCGCTGTCGTACGACATGAACGCCCGGGTGATGTGCAGGTCGTAGCCCACACCGGCGATCCTGGCACACCCCACGCTCGCTGTTCGCCCCCTCCCCGCAGCGGGCTCCGGAGTCGGCAGCGTCGTCGGCGTCGCAGCGCTGGAAATCACCTCGGTCTGACGAACTCATTCCTATCGCTCGCCCGTGTCGAATCCGACGTGGGCGGGCGATGACGGGAAGCACGGGCGGGTTCCGGCCCGCGGCGTATCGTGCGGCGATGAACGGCGGCGGCCAGGGTCACGATCCGCGACCGGTGGTCCGGTCAGCGCGGCCTAGCGACCGAGTCGTAGATCTTCTCCAGTTCGGCGGTCTGCCGGAAAAGGTCGAAGTGCTCGGTGACGAAAGCGTGGGCAGCTTCGCCCATTGTTCCGCACAACCCGGGGTCGGCGAGCAGCCGCCGCAGGTTGGCCGCCAGCGCGACCGGGTCGCCTTCGGGGCCGAGCAGGCCGGTTTCCTGGTGCCGCACTGCTTCAGGGATGCCACTGTGCAGAGTGGACACCGTGGGCAGCCCCTGGGAGGCGGCTTCGAGGATGGTCGTCGGCAGGCCTTCGCTGTCGCCGTCGGCGGCGGTCTTCGACGGGGCGACGAAGATCCGTGACTCGGCCATGCTGCGGCGGACGACCTCGGGCGGCTGAGCGCCCAGGAAGGTCGCGTCGAGCCCGAGATCGACCGCACGCTGCCGTAGCGAGTCCTCCAGCGGGCCGCCGCCGATCAGCAGCAGCCGGGGCTTGGTGTCGAGCAGCGACAGCGCGGCGAGCAGGTCGTCGACACCCTTCTTCTCGACGAGCCGGCCGACGAACAACAGGTCCCACCGCTTCGCCGCCAAATCGGTGGGCGGTGCGGGATCGAGCGCGACCCCGGTGTGGTGTACGCGTACCTTCCGTGGATCGGCTCCCAACTCGACCGCCTTGTCGCGGATGAAGCCGGAGACGGCGAGGATCACCGACGCGCGGGCGAACACCGTACGCAGATGCAGGCGGTAGCGGACGCCGCGTGGCCCGGCTTCCCGGGGTAGCCGGGTCACGTCGTACCCGTGGACGGTGACGATCAGCGGGATCCCCGCCTCCGCTGCCGCGCCGCTGATCATCCAGCCGTCTCCGGCGAAGTGCGCGTGCACGAGGTCGGGTTGCAGGCGCCGCAGCGCGGCACGTAGCAGCGCTGAGCGTCCGGTGAGCTTCAACGCCACCAGTGCGCGGCGACCTACCGACGTCTCGGGGAACACGATCAGATCCGAGTCGGCCGCGACCGGCGAGTCGACCTTCACCGCACCGCCGAAGGTCGGCCGCCAGGAGGTCAGGGCGAGACCCTGCGCGCGGACGAAGGTTTCCGAGGCGGGCAGCATGCTGCTGCGCCAGATGAGGACCGAACCGCTCACACCAACTCTGCCTGGGGACTGGACGCTCTGGACAAGGCCTTGTCGCGGAGCGTACGCCGAAGGCCGGGCGGGATCAGCCAGATCTGCAGGAACGTCACGTAGTCGATGAACCCCGGGCGGCCCCTGCGCTGGGCCTCGCGCAGCAGCAGCCAGAACACCTTGGGGCTGCGCGTCTGCGCCGCCATGGAACTGACGACGCTCAGCACGATCGCGGCGTACGCCTTCTTCGTCACCAGCGACTCGTTGCGCCGCAGCCAGTCCAGCGACTGCTGCCATTTCGCCTCGAAGCTGATCCGCGGCCGGTCCTCGTCCTGATGCCAGATCACCAGCGGCTCCTCGACGTAGAGCAGCTCGGTGCCCTCGACGGCCAGCGCCCGCAAGGTCCAGTCCAGCTCCTGCATCCGGGGCACCTTCGGGGCGAACGGAACCTGCCGCAACACCTCGGTCGGCGCCATGATCGTCGAGGTCTGGATGAAGCCCTCACCGTGGAACAGACCCCGGCGGACGGTGAAGTACTCGCTCCACGGCTCGCCCGCCTGCCGCAACCGGCGCGGCATGGCGTACTGGGCTCGCGGGGTTCGGTTCAGCAGCCGGCTCGCCACGATCGGGCGGGATGCGCCACTCGCCTCCGCGGCGGCGAGCTGCTTGGCCAGTTTCTCCGGCAGCCACTCGTCGTCGTCGTCCAACATCGCCGTCCACGGCGCTCGCGCCTCGCGTACGCCGGTGTTGCGGGCCTTCTGCGCGCCGCCCTTCTCCGGCAGCTCGATCACCCGCACCCGGGGATCCCCGAGCCCGGCCAGCGCTCGGCCGGTCGCCTCGTCCGGGCCGTCGACGACCACGACGACCTCCAGGTCGGCCATCGTCTGGGCCAGGACGCTACGCACCGCGCGCACCACCAGCTCGGGGCGGCCGAACGTCGGAATGACGGCGCTCACCCGTGGACTGACCTGCATTCGGCCGACGCTAGGGTCCGATCACGTCGCGAAGGTGAACGACAGGCTGCCCCGCGGCGTACGTGGTGCTGCTAAAGCGTGGCAAGCATCAGCGCGCTTCGCACATACGCCCAGGAGACTTGCGACAGCAGACCCTTCGACGCCTCGGGCGCACCCCGGCCGTCGAGTTTGGCGTACATGCGCGCGACTATCGCCCGGTCGCCGCCGCTCATCTCGACCATCACGGCGTTCCACCGCCGGACCAGCTCGCGCGCCTCCTCCGCGCTCGGATCGACTCCGGCCGCCGCCAGTTCGGCGGCCCGCTCGTCGAGGGCCGCGATCGACGCCATCCACTCCCCGAATCCGGCCGAGTGCCGCTGCTTCATCCGCGCCAGCTGCTCGTCGCTGAAGTACCGCTCCCGCACGATGACCTCCATGGTGTCCAGCAGCTCCTGTACCGGCAGGTCCGCTTGCCGAAGGGCCGCGTCGAGCGCGACCAGCCGGCGTCGCACGCGCTCCCAGCGGGTCAGCTCGGCTTCCGCGTGCTCCAGCTGCCGGCTCACCGCGTACGCGAGATCGTCGGGCTCGCCGTCCAGCGAATGGCCTATGTCGGTCAGCGGGATGCCGAGCTGTCGCAGGGCGACGATCCGATACAGCCGGCGTACGTCGGCGGGGGTATAGAGCCGGTGTCCGGCCGACGATCGCTCGGCCGGACACAACAGCCCGATCTCGTCGAAGTGATGCAGGGCCCGCACGGTCAGACCCGTGGCGGCGGCCAGTTCGCCGACCCGCCACCGTCGCTGCTCCATGCCTCGGACGCTATGCCCTCACGCCGCGTCAGGCGCAAGACGTCGGCGCGGCCGGGTGGCCGCGCCGACGGCGTACGGACGGGTGTCAGGCCTTGAGGAAGGCCAGCAGGTCGGCGTTGAATTCGTCCTGGTGCGTCGCGGTCAACCCGTGCGGCGCGCCCTTATAGACCTTCAGCTCGCTGTTCTTGATGAGCTTGGACGACTTGTTCGCCGACGCCACGATCGGCACGATCTGGTCGTCGTCGCCGTGGATGATCAGCGTCGGCACGTCGATCTTCTTGCAGTCCTCGGTCAGGTCGGTCTCGGAGAACGCCTTGATGCAGTCGTACGCGCCCTTGAAGCCGACCGTCATGCCCTGGAGCCAGAAGTGGTCCCGAAGGCCTTGGCTGACCTGGGCGCCGTCGCGGTTCGCACCGTAGAACGGGATGCTCAGGTCGTGCCAGTACTGCGAGCGGTCGCGTTCCACTCCGGCGCGGATTTCGTCGAAGGCGCTGCGCGGCGTCCCTTCGGGGTTCGCGTCGGTCTGGAGCATCAGCGGCGGGATCGCGCCGACGAGGACCGCCTTCGCCACCCGGTCGGTGCCGTGGCGGGCCATGTAGCGGGTGATCTCACCGCCACCGGTCGAGTGCCCGACGAGCACGACGTCGCGCAGGTCGAGGTCGTTGATCACGGCAGCCAGGTCGTCGGCGTAGGTATCGAGGTCGTTGCCTTCCCACGGTTGGCTCGAGCGGCCGTGGCCGCGCCGGTCGTGGGCGACCGCTCGGAAGCCGTTGGAGACGACGTACCACATCTGGTCGTCCCACGCGTCCGCCGTCAGGGGCCAGCCGTGGCTGAAGACCACCGGCTGCCCGGTCCCCCAATCCTTGTAGAAGATCTTGGTGCCGTCTTGGGTGGTGACCGTTCCGGTACTCATTCGGTTGAGCGTATTCGCAGGTCAGAAGGCATGTAGCGGGTTTGTGAGATCCTCGTCCGGTGGCTGATCTGCTGCTGATGGTCAACGGGCTGCCGGGCTCGGGAAAGTCGACGCTGGCGACCGGACTGGGCGCTGCGCTGGGCGTACAAGTGATCTCGAAGGACGTCGTGAAGGACGGCCTGCAGGCGCTCTTCCCGGCGGTTCCGGCGCGAGCCTTGGGCGCGGCCGCGATGGAGGCGGCCTACACGCTGATCGCGGGCATGACCGGGACGGTGGTGCTGGAGTCGTGGTGGTTCCGGCCGCGCGACCTCGAGTTCGCGCGGGCCGGGCTGCGCGGCGCCGCGGTGGTCGAGCTGTGGTGTGACGTCCCGGTCGAGATCGCCAGGCAGCGGTACGCGAGCCGCGAGCGACCGGCGCACTATGAGGACGACCGGCGTCTGGCGGAGTCGTGGCCCGATTGGGCGCTGCGCGCCGAACCGCTGGCGCTCGGCCCGGTCCTGCGGGTCGACACATCGTCCGATGTGGACTTCGTGGCTCTGGCGAGCCGGATCGCGTCAGTCCGGCCAGGCCGGTGACCGGCCGAGATGCGCGACGATCCGATCCAGCGGCGCGGCCTGCGGATCGGCGGCCACGGCTCGGCTGAAGAACGTGCCGCGGTTGTCACCGTCGGGAATGGACTCGGCGATCGCGAGTGACTCGGCGAGCACCTCGTCGTCCAGCTCGTACGACACGCCCAAGGTACGCGCGACGTCCCAGCCGTGCACGACGGCGTCGATCAGGTGCGCCCGGACGGCGTTGGGTCCCTTGATCGGCTGGCCCGTGGTGAACTCGGGGATCACGAAGTCGCGCTCCAGCACGCCGTCTTCGGCGATCGCCCGCTCGACGTCGGCGGCGGCCTCGGCGTAGCGGTTGATCGCCTCGTCGCCGTGATCCACCGGATGCCAGTCGTCGACGGTGGTGACCGCGCCGCGCGCGGCGCCGGCGAACCCGCGGTCCTGCACCGTCATGTGGGCGAGCAGGTCGGCCAGCGTCCAGCCCGCGCACGGCGTCGGGCGGCCCAGATCGGCCGGGGTCGCCTGCGCGACCGCACCGGCGCAGGCACGCATCGCCCGGCTGTGCAGTTCCTGGAGCTTCTTGATCGCCATGCGCCGAATGCTATCCGGGACATCCGACACCGCAACGCCCCAGCGCGGCCGAGACCGGGCTGGGGCGTTGCGCAACGGAACGGACTATCGGTCGAGTTCCTGGTCGGCGAGGACGAACTGGATCTCGCCGCCGTCGGTCATCGTGGCGTCGATCATCTTCTCGTCCAGCAGGAGCGTGGCATCGGAGTCCAGGAACAGCAGGGCGTCCCCGCTGGACAGGATCTGGTCTCCGTCGGCGGGCGCGGCGACGAGGCTGAGCTGCAGCGTGCCCGCACCCTCTCCGGACGAGATACGCAGCCCGGACCCGTCCGGGATCTGGGGTGCGTCGGTCAGCGCGCGGATGGCGTCCGCGGCGCGCTCGGTTACGGCAAGCATGTGGAGAGCCCTTCTTGTGACGACTCTGGGCAAAGCTCCAACGTGCCCGCATCCGGCCACCTATTCAAGCGTTTCGCCGGGTTTATCCGCCTAGCATCGGGGTAGGGAGCGCGGCTTTCACTTCAAGACGTCGTCCAGGAAGTCGATGCCGGCGTCGATCAGCGCGCCGATGTCGGCGTATCCGACGAAGCAGTGGTCACCGCCCTCGGCGGCCAGGAGGTCGCAGCGTACGCCGACCCCGCGCAGCGCCTCGGCCAGCGCGACCGACTGCGCGAACGGCACGACCTGGTCGTCGGTGCCGTGCACGGCGAGGAACGGCGGCGCGCCCGCGTGCACCCGATGCACCGGGCTGGCCGCCCGGGCGGTCTCGGTCACCGTCTTGAGCGGTCCGCCGAGATACATCGCGACGTTGTCGCCGGGATCGTCGCGGCCCCGCAGGGCGACGAAGTCGGAGACGCCGTACCAGTCGACGACCGCCTGCACCGCGGTGTCACCGCTGCCCAGCAGCCCGGCGAGCGCGGCGAGCTGACCGCCGGCGGACTCGCCCAGCGTCGCGAACCGGTCCGCGTCCAGCCCGAACCGGCCGGCGTACGCCCGGACCCAGCGGATGGCCGCCTGGACGTCGTCGAGCTGCCCCGGGAAGGAGATCTCGCGGCCGAGCCGGTAGTCGACGTCGGCGACGGCGTAGCCGCGGTCCACCAGGCGCTGGTGGAAGCCGAACGGTGCGATCGAGTCCGGCAGCCAGACCCGGCTGCCGGACATCCACCCGCCCCCATGCACCCAGAACACCACCGGGAAGGGCCCCTCACCCGCCGGAATGTGCAGATCCAGCTGGAGCGGGCGGTACCCAGGCGGGTCGGCGACCACGATGCCCGGGTGCGTCACCGTAGGTCGGGGCATGAACGGCAGAAGATCCATGCCCCCAACCTACGCCCGGCAAGTCTCCCCAGTAGGTGGTGGCGGGCGCGGCGGCACGCACCGCACCGACACGCCCGCCGTGGCGGGGCACGGCCGCCGAGGGGAGTCGAACCGGAGTCTTCACCGAAGGAGCTACGGAGCGTAGAAATCACGTGTCATGCGGCGAACGCTAGCGGGATGATCGCCGGGCCGAGAGTTGTCACGGAGGTCTTATCGCGCGGGATAAGGCTCCGGATGATGCCGCAGCCATCGGGTGTACGCCGTGCTCCGGGCCACCGCGTCGGCGTACGCGGAGCGCGCGTGACCGACCACCTGATCGGCCGCCGCCGAGGCCGCCGACCCCGGTCGCCACCCGATCAGGTGACGCCACCGCAGCCCGTCGGAGCGCAGCGGCACCACCGCGACCCCCGGCGAACCCCGGAACGTCGGCTGGCACAGGGCGACCGCGTCCCCTGTACGCACGAGGTCGATGCAGCCGCCGACGTCGGTCTCGAAGATCGGGCGGGGGGCGAATCCGGCACGGGCGCAGGCGGCCGCGAAACAGTCGGCGAAGCAGCCGTCCCCGGGGGTGGCCGCCCAGAACGCGTCGGCCAGCTGAGCGAGATCGACCTCGTCGGACGCGGCGAGCGGATGGTCTGCCGACAACAGGATGAACACGGGCGCGTCGGCGATCAGCTCCCAGGACAGCCGGGCGCTCAGCTCGGACCGCGCCTCGCCGAGCGCGCCGCCGCACATGCCGACCAGGGCGAAGTCCAGTTTGTCGCCGAGCAGCATCTCCTGGAGTTCTACTGTGGACCACGACGGGTGGGAGGTGATCCGGGCGGCCGGCTGATCGGCGCTGAGCCGGGCGACGAGCCCGCCGATCAGCGGCCCGTTCACCGCCCCGAGCCGGTACGCCGCCGGTTCGGCCGGCTGCGACAGGCTCTCGGCGAGCCGGGTCGCCTCCTCCTCCAGCCCTTGCGCCGCCGGGAGCAGCACCCGGGCGCGAGCCAGCACCAGCTCGCCCAGCTCGGTCGGGCGTACGCCGGTGTGGTCGCGGTCGAACAGCCGGCCGCCGAAGATACGCTCGATCCGTTGCAGCTGCGTGGTCAACGCGGGCGTGGCCAGCCCCAGCCGGGCCGCGGCCTTGGTGACACTGCCCGCGTCGGCGATTTCGCACACCGCCCGGAGGTGGCGGAGTTCCACCCGCATTGGATGATGCTACGACTCAAGCCACGGCCAGTACCAGGTCGCCGTTCACTATCGTGGGCACGTGGACTTCACGGACTTCGTCGTCATCCTCGCCGGGACGCTGACCGCGCTCACCGGCGGTCTCCTCTTCTGCTTCGCCGTCGCGAACAACCTCGCGCTGAAGCTCGTCGACGACCGCACCTATGTGACGGTCGTGCAGAAGACGAACCTGCGGATCGTGAACCCCGTCTTCCTGCCGGCCTTCCTCGGGCCGGTGCTGCTGCTGCCGCTCGCGACGATCCTGGCCGCCGGGACGGGCGCGTTCGGCTGGCTGCTCGCCGCGTCGATCGCGTACGTCGTGGGGCCGTTCGGCGTCACCGTCAGCCAGAACATCCCGCTGAACAAGCGGCTCGACGCGGTCGACGTGCGGACCGCGTCCGATGAGGAGCTGGCCGCCGCCCGTGGCTGGTTCGAGCAGCCGTGGATCGCTCGCCACACCGTGCGTACGGTGCTGGGCGTGATCGCGATCGTCCTGGTCTTCGTCGCCGCTGTCCGCCTCTAACGGTCCGGGGGTTCGCGCTGGATCAGGGTTCCGGGTCGAATCTTGAGCCAAGATTCGACCGCGAACCCTGATCCAGCGCCCAACGTGGCGAGCCGAGCTACTCGATGACGATCTCGACGGGGATGTTGCCGCGCCCTGAACTAGGCTGACGCGGGTGGACCTGATCACCGTCGAGATCGACGGCGCCGCTCCGACGCCCGCCCAGCTTCAGACGCTGGCGTTGGCACCGTACGGGCACTTCACCGCGATGCAGGTCCGCGACGGTCGCGTGCGGGGTCTCGAGCTGCATCTGGACCGGCTCACCCAGGCCAACGCCGAGATGTTCGACGCCGGGCTCGACGGCGACCGTGTCCGGGCGCTCATCCGGCACGCGCTCGGCGACCTCGCCGACGCGTCGGTGCGCGTACTGATCTTCGGTGAACAGCCAGGCGATCCGGTCACCACCGTGGTCACCGTCCGCCCGCCGTTCCACTCCCCCGCGACGACCAGCCTGCTGCCCGTCGACTACTCGCGTACCGTGGCGCATCTCAAGCGCACCAACGACTTCGGGCAGGCGTACTGGGGTCGGCACGCGGCGCGCACGGGCTTCGGCGACGCACTGCTCGTCACCCCCGGCGGCGCGGTGGCCGAGGCCGGCATCGCCAACGTCGGCTTCTGGGACGGCGCGCGCATCGTCTGGCCGGAGGCCCCCATGCTGCGCGGGATCACGCTCCAGGTGGTCCAGCCCCGGCTCGCGCCTCCCCAGCTGCATCAAGTGATACGCCTGACGCAGTGCACCGATTTCACCAGTGCGTTCGTCACCAACTCGCGCGGCATCTCGGCGGTGACGCGGATCGGCGACCACGAGTACGCCGTGGACGCCGAGCTGATGCGCGAACTGCACCGGGCGTACGACTCGGCGCCGGCCGATCCGATCTAGGTCAGGCGCCCTCGGCCTTGCCCTGCCGCCAGTAGCCCATGAACGCCACCGAGCCCCGGTCGAGCCCGTACTCGGTGACCAGCGCCCGGCGGAGGGTCTTGATGACCCCGGCCTCGCCGGCGAGCCAGGCGTACCGGCCGTCCGGGACGACCTCGGGGACCTCCCAGAGCAGCTGCTGATCGACGTCGACGTCCTCCAACGTGGATGCACCGGCGCCGACCGGCACCGGGAGCATCCGCTCCGCGGCCGCGCGGACCGCCGCGATCAGCCGTACGCCGTGCGCCGCGCCGTCGCGGGGCAGCCACGTCACGGTCACTCCGGCCGGGGCGGCGATCGGCAAGTGGTCGCTGGAGACCGGCACCTCCATCAGCGCGACGCCTTGCGCGTCGGCGGGCAGTCGTTCGAGGATCCCCGCGATCGCCGGTACGGCGGTCTCGTCCCCGGCCAGTAGCACGCTGCCGAGCACGGCCGGCGGGTGGAAGTCGATGCCGCCGTGGACGCCGCCGTACGACGCGTCCGGGCCGTAGACGGCCAGTTCGTCGCCCGGCTTGACCTCGCTGGCCCAGCGGGACGCCGGACCGGTCACACCGTGGAGCGCGACGTCGAAGTCCACCTCCGCCGCCTCCGTACGCACGGCGCGAACCGTATAGGTGCGGATCGGATTCTGCCGCTCCGCCGGCAGGGCACGCCATTGTGCGTACCAGTCGGCTGTGACCGGAAGATCGCGCACTCCCCGGCCGGGCAGCGGCAGGATGAGCTTGAACCGCTGGTCGTAGCCGTTGTCGGCGAAGTCGCGCAGCGACTCGCCGCCGAGCGTGACCCGGACGAAGGAGGGGCTGAGGGGCGTGACCCGGACGACGCGGACCGGGAAGAGGCGGAACGGCACACGGTGAGGATAGGTTAGGCTACCCTCACCGTGTCAAGCTCCTCCGGTCAGATCGACTTCTGATAGCCGCGGAAGCTGCGGATGGACAGGCCGACCAGCGCCAGCGCCAGGACGAGCAGCCCGCCGCCGAGCCGCGCCGTCGCCGCCCAGTCCGGACTCGCGCTCAGCGCGGTGCGGCCGATCTCGACCGCCCAGTTCACCGGGTTCGCCGCCGCGGCGTGCTGGATCCAGCCGGGCATCAGATCCCGAGCCATGAACGCCGTCGACAGGAAGGTCAGCGGCAGCAGCAGGAAGATGCTGAGGCCGATGATGGTCTCGCGCTGGCGGACGGCCAGGCCCATCGCGGTCGACAAGCCGTTGAACACCGTCCCGAGCAGTACGCACGCCGCCAGCAGCGCCGCGACGCCGCCGACGCCGCCCGGGAACTGCGCCCCGGCGAGCCACCCGAGCAGCACGATGATCAGCGACTGGACGATCGTGCTGACCGCCGCCTCGATGACTCCCGCGTTGACGATGGCGCTCCGGCGGATCGGGGCGACCAGGAAGCGGTTCAGCGTGCCGCGATCGATCTCGTCGATGGCGCCCATGCCGGACCACATGTTCGCCGAGACCGCGTTCATCACGACGACCCCCGGGATCAAGTAGTCCAGATAGGACGATGAGCCGAAGCCGGGCAGTTCGACGATCCGCTTGAACAACGCCCCGAAGAGGAACAGCCACACGGCCGGTTGCACCAGCGTGATGACGAGCACCGCGGGCTGCCGGAACAGCGCCTTGAGCCGCCGGTGCGTCATCCACCAGGTCTGCGTCACGATGTTCACGCCGCCACCTCCACCGTCTGCTCGCCCGCCTGCTCCTCCGTCTGCCCGGCCGTTTTCGCGCCGGTCTTCTCCGCGTCGAACCGGCGGCCGGTGTAGCGCAGGTAGACGTCGTCCAGCGACGGACGGGCGACGGTCACCGCCGCCACCGGTACGCCCGCCCGGTCGAGCGCGGCGAGGATGCCGGGCACGGCTGCCGCTCCGTCGTCGGCGCGGGCGCTGACCGTCGCGCCGTCCACGGTGGTCTCGCGTACGCCGGGCAGCTCGCCGAGCACCGTCGCCACCTCGCTTCCGGCGGGCTGCCGCAGCCGCAGGTGAACGGCGTCGCCACGGAGTTCGCCCTTGAGCGCCTCCGGTTCGCCTTCGGCGACGACGCGCCCGTCGTCGACGATCGCCAGCCGGGCGGCCAGCCGGTCCGCCTCGTCCAGGTAGTGCGTCGTGAGGACCACAGCCAGCGAGTCGTCGGCGGCCAGCCGGGCGATCTCGGCCCAGAGGGCGGCCCGCGCCTCGGGGTCGAGCCCGGTGGTGGGCTCGTCGAGGAACAGCACCTGCGGCCGGTGCACCAGGCCCAGCGCCACGTCCAGCCGCCGCTGCAGCCCGCCCGAGTACGCCTTGACCGGCCGCCCCGCCGCCTCGGTCAGCCCGAACCGATCCAGGAGTTCGGCGACCCGCTTCTTCAGGCCGGCGCCGGACAGCCCGTAGAGGCGGCCCTGCAGCATCAGGTTGTCCCGGCCGGTGGCGGCCGGATCGGCGCCCGAGCGCTGCGCCACCACCCCGATCACCCGGCGTACGCGATCGGGTTCGCGCAGCACGTCGAATCCGGCGACCGTGGCCGTCCCGCTGTCGGGACGCGCGAGCGTGGTCAGAATCTTGATCGTGGTGGACTTGCCGGCGCCGTTCGGGCCCAGCAGCCCGAACACCTCGCCCGGCTGGACGGTCAACGACAGCCCGTCCAGCGCCCGGACGTCGCCGGGATAGGTTTTGACGAGGGCCTCGGCCACGACGGCCGGCCCTGCGGTGTCTCGCATCTTCTCCTCCGGTGGGTACGCGTACCGGCACCGGCGAGACGGTTATCCTTGCTGGTGCGACCGGGCAATCGGGCCGCCTCGCGGTTCGGTTCGCTCTGGTTTGCCCCGGCGAGGTGTTGCAGCACCGCGCCGGGGCGCTTTTCGTCAGGCCGCCGGTCTCCCTTCGGCCGTCAGTTCCTCCATGACGCTCAGCAGCTTGCTCGGGTCGGCTCCGTTCTCGTGCCACTCCCGCCACTGCTTCGCGCCCGGCAGCGTGCCGTCACGCAGTTCGCCGAGCAGCCCTTCGATCCAATCGGCCTCGGCTCGGCGTACGGCGAGGTCGTATTCGGCCTCCAGCAGGAAGATCCGGGGAACGGGCGCGGCGTCGAGGGCGGCCTGCGCCGCCGCGAGCTGCTCGGTCAAGTCGGCCAGCCGCTGCTCCAGCAACGCGACCACCTCGTCCGGCGGCAGTACGCCGATCAGCGACAGCCCCGCCTCGAACCGCGGGATCTCCCGCTCGGCGACGCCGACGATCTCCCGCAGCCAGTCGGTCAGCTCCGCCCGGCC
>JABFYB010000410.1 GCA_013361475.1 Hamadaea sp. | reverse complement strand
CTCGCGCTCGCCGACCAGGTCGAGGGCCGCGTGATCGTCGCGGAGCCCCGGCGGATCGCCGCGCGCGCGGCCGCGTCGCGCATGGCTCAGCTGACTGGTACGCGTGTCGGCGGGCTCGTCGGCTACACGGTTCGGGGCGACAGCCGCACCAGCGGCGACACCAGAGTGGAGGTCGTCACCACCGGTGTCCTGGTTCAGCGGCTGCATCGTGATCCGGAACTGGCGGGCGTCGCGGCGATCGTTCTCGACGAGTGCCATGAGCGTCACCTCGACACCGATCTCGCGCTCGCGTTCACGCTCGACTGCCGAACCCATTTGCGGCCGGATTTGCTGCTGCTGGCGACGTCGGCGACCGCGGAAGCAGAACGGCTCGCCGCGGTGATGGGTCCGCAGACCGCCATCGTCAGCGCCGCCGGGATCACCCACCCCGTGGAGGTCGTCTGGGCTCCGCCCACCGGTCCGGTCGACGCACCCTACGGGCTGCGGGTCGACCCGCGGCTGCTCGATCACGTCGCCGCCGTCGTCCGGCGCGCCCTGGTGGAGAGCCCCGGCGATATTCTCGTCTTCCTGCCTGGGGCGGCGGAGATCAGCGGAGTCGCCAACCGGCTCGGTCGCCTGCGTGAGGTCGACGTGGTGAGCCTGCACGGTCGGCAGGACGCTTCGGTGCAGGACGAGGCCCTGCGTCCCGGCCTTCGACGACGGGTGGTGCTCGCCACCGCTGTCGCGGAGTCCAGCCTGACCGTGCCGGGGGTCCGGATCGTCGTCGACGCTGGGCTGGCCCGCGTTCCGCGTATCGACCATGGCCGGGGTCTGGGTGCGCTGGTGACCGTGCGGGCGTCGCGGGCCGCCGCCACCCAGCGGGCCGGCCGGGCGGGCCGGGAAGCGCCGGGGCGGGTGTATCGGTGCTGGTCCGAGCATGATCATGCGCGGCTGCCCGCGCAGGCCGACCCGGAGATCGCCGGCGCCGACCTCACCGGATTCGTCCTGCACCTGGCCTGCTGGGGCCAGACCGACGCCGCTGGACTCGCCTTGCTCGATCCGCTTCCGGCCGCCGCCGCGCAGGTGGCGCGCGAAACCCTGACCGCGATCGGCGCGCTCGACGAGGCCGGCCGGGTCACCGCGCGGGGCCGGGATCTGGCCGATGTCGGCGCACACCCACGGCTCGCTCGCGCGCTGCTCGACGGGGCGGAGCACGTCGGCAGCACGGTCGCGGCGGAGGTGGTGGCGCTGCTCTCGGCCGACGTGCGGACCAGCACCGACGATCTGCCGGCGGCCTTGCGGCGGCTCCGTGGCAAGGCCGAACCTTCCGCGACCGCCGCGTGGCGCACCGAAGCGCGCCGGCTCGCCAGCGGCATCACCTCCCATCCGCCGGCGGGCAGCATGTCGGCTGATCTCGCGGCCGCGCTGCTCGTCGGGCTCGCGTTCCCGGAGCGAATCGGCCGAGTACGCACCGCAGGCGGCCGCGTCTACCTGATGACCGGCGGGACCGCCGCCGAGCTTGCCCCGGACACGGCGCTGGGCGGCGTGGAATGGCTGGCCATCGCCGACGCGGATCGCCAGCCCGGCAACGCCGCCGCCCGCATCCGCCTCGCCGCGCCCATCGACGTCGAAACGGCGAAACTTGCCGCCGACACGCTTTACGCCGACCGTGGCGAAGTGACCTGGACCAGCGGAGACGTGCTCGCCCGGCATCGCACGCGGCTCGGTGCGATCGTCCTCACCGACCGCCCGCTCACCAAACCCGATCCGCAGGAGGTGGCGGCGGCGCTCAGTGAAGGGCTACGCCGCAACGGGCTGAAACTGCTGCGCTGGACGCCTGAAGCGACGGGCGTACGCGAACGCCTCGCCTTCCTGCACCACACGCTCGGCGAACCATGGCCGGCGGTCGACGACGCCGCCCTCCTGGCCGACCTGGGCTGGCTGGGCCCGGCGCTGGTCACCGCCCGTCACCGCGCCGATCTGGCCCGCATCGACGTGGCGGCGGCGTTGCGCCGGCTGCTGCCGTGGGCGCAGGCGGCCCAGTTCGACGAGTACGCCCCCGACCGCATCGAGGTCCCGAGCGGTTCACGGATCCGGGTGGATTACACCGACCCGACCGCACCGTTCCTGGCTGTGAAGGTTCAGGAGATGTTCGGTTCGGCGGAGGCGCCCACGCTCGCCGGCGGACGCGTTCCGCTGGTGCTGCATCTGCTTTCGCCGGCCGGCCGCCCAGCGGCGGTCACCGCGGATCTCGCGTCCTTCTGGCACAACGGCTACGTGTCCGTCCGCTCCGAGCTGCGGGGTCGCTATCCGAACCACCCCTGGCCGGACAATCCCCTCAAAGCGAAGCCGTCGGGGCGTACCAAGCCGCGCAAGTGAGCCATCTGAAATCCTGTTTGCGGTAATGGCCGTAATTCGGCACCGCCGGAGGCCAGGTCAACTCACAGGTGGTTTGGCGGGGACCGAAACCAGACTCCGAGCTGGGTACCACGTTGTCCCCAGCCGCCCTGTACAGTCCTCCTGCGTTGGTCATGGCAACAGGGAGAGCTCAGTGAGTAACAGCGGCGCGGCCGTCGGGACCGGGATCACCGAACCCAGCGAGGTCCACACCAAGAACCGCGTCGAGATCCTCGCCCTCACCGGACTGCGCGCGGTCGCCGCGATCGGAGTGGTCGTCTCGCACACGCACGTGCCGAAATCTCTCCCGGAACCGCTCAGCAAGATCGCAGCCTGGGGTTATGTCGGCGTACCGCTGTTCTTCATGCTGTCGGGGTTCGTGCTCGCCTACAACTACGCCGATCTCAGCTTCGCGCAGCCGCGGCGCGCGGTGCGGTTCTACATCGCCCGCATCGCCCGGGTGATGCCGCTGTACTGGGTGATGCTGGCGTACTGCGTCGCGGTCTACGCCATGAAGAACCACCATCAGTATCCGAAGACGTTCGTCATCGACCTGTTCGCCCTGCAGACGTGGGGTCCGGACCTGCATGTCGCCCAGTCGCACTACAACGGGCCGGGCTGGTCGATCAGCGCCGAGGTGTTCTTCTACGCGATGTTCCCGTTCCTGGCCCCGCTGGTGGCCTGGCTCGCCCGCCGGTTCGGGTTCAAGGGGCTGGCCATCCTGTGCCTGTCCCTGTTCGGCGTACTGGTGATCTTGTGGGCGGTGTTCCTCGCCAACGGCTGGTCGAGCGTGTCGGCCGAGGAGGCGCTGTCCGGGCATCGCTGGCTGTACCGCAACCCGTTGCCTCACCTGGTCGACTTCATAGTCGGCATGGCGCTGGCCCATGCCTTCGCGCTCGGCGCGAAGTTCCGGCCGGCCTGGGCGTCGATCAC
>JABFYB010000513.1 GCA_013361475.1 Hamadaea sp. | reverse complement strand
AGGGGGCGGAGCGCAGGAGGCCGGCGAAGGCGTGAAAGACGGCGGCCATGTCGACCTCGTCGGGATCGAGCAGCCACTGGAGTTGCAGCCCGTCCATGACCGCGACGAGCAGGGCGGCCGCCTGCTCGGGGGTGAGCCCGCCGGGCAGGTCGTCGCCGAACTCCCGGCGGATCGACTCGGCGAGCGTCTCCCGCGTACGCCGATAGCGCTCGGTGAAGAACTCCTTGGCCGGGTGGTTGTCGGTGACGCTGTCGGCGGAGAGCACGGTGAACGACTGCACCAGCCCCGGGAGCGTCGCGTTGTGCGCGACCAGTTTCTCCATCATCTCCAGGCCGTTGCCGGACGGCGTGTACGCGCCGGAGTCGATCTCGTCGCGCCGCCGGAGCACCTCGATCAGCAGCGCGTCCTTGCTGGGGAAGTAGTGGAGCAGGCCCTGCTGGGTCAGGCCGACCTTGTCGGCGACCGCGGCCAGGGTGGCGCCGCGGTAGCCGCGTTCGGCGAAGACCTCCAGGGCGGCGTCCAGGATCTCGCTTCGCCGTTGTTCGGGTCTCAGCCTGCGCCGAGGGTGTGTCATGGAGGCAGGATAGCCGCCGCAAAGATCTCGAAACAATAACGTTGCCTACCGATCACTCGGTAGTTAGTGCACGATGGCTCCAACCCGAGGGAGGCCGTATGTCAGCGCTGCGTACCGATCGTGAGGCCGCCGTCGAGGAGGCGCTCAGCCGCCTCGACCTGGAGACCAAAGTCAAGATCCTGTCCGGGCAGGACAGCTGGACCGTGCCCGGCGTACCCGAGATCGGACTCGCCTCGCTGGTGGTCAGCGACGGGCCGATCGGCGTACGCGGAACGCGGTGGACGGCCGAGGATCCGTCGATCGCCCTGCCGAGCCCGACGGCGCTGGCCGCCACCTGGGACACCGAACTGGCCCGCCGCGCCGGGCAGCTGCTCGGTCAGGAAGCCCGCCGCAAGGGAGTGCACGTCCTGCTCGCCCCGACCGTGAACCTCCACCGGAGCCCGCTCGGCGGCCGGCACTTCGAGGCGTACTCGGAGGATCCGCTGCTCACCGGCGCCATCGGGGCGGCGTACGTGCAGGGGGTGCAGGCGCACAGCGTCGGCACCACGGTCAAGCACTTCGTCGCCAACGACGCCGAGACCGATCGGTTCACGGTGGACAACAAGGTCTCCGACCGGGCGCTGCGGGAGGTGTATCTGGCCCCGTTCGAGACCATCGTCGACGCCGGGGCATGGGGCGTCATGGCGGCGTACAACCAGGTCAACGGCGTGACCATGACCGAGCACGACGAGCTGCAGAACGGCGTGCTGAAGGGCGAGTGGGGCTTCGACGGCTTCATCGTCTCCGACTGGTTCGCCGCCCGGGACACGGAGGCGACCGCGCGCGGCGGCCTGGATCTGGCGATGCCGGGCGCAGGCAGCCCGTGGGGCGCCCGCCTGGTGGACGCGGTGCGGTCGGGCGCGGTCGCCGAGGAGCTGATCGACGACCACGTACGCCGCGTCCTGCGCCTGGCCGCCCGAGTCGGCGCGCTCGACGGTGTGGCCCCGGCGGTGGCCGTCGCGGATCGGCCCGCCCCGATCGACGGGGAGGCGCTCGCCCGGGAGATCGCGGGCCGGTCCTTCGTGCTGGCCTCGAACGACGGCATTCTGCCGCTGCCGTCCGTGGGCCGCGTGGCGTTGCTCGGCGTCCTGGCGAAGGACGCGCGCATCCTCGGCGGCGGCAGCGCCCAGGTCTTCCCGGCGCACGTCGTCTCCCCGCTCGACGGGCTGACCGCCGCCCTGCCGGAGACCACCAAGCTCACGTACGCCATCGGCGCGGACCCGCGCGAGAAGATCCCGGCGGCCGTCGGTCCGCAGTGGACGGAGCTGACCGCGACCTTCCGGGACGCCGACGGCCAGACGATGCACGTCGAGCGCCTGCCCGCCGCGGTCGGGCTGTGGATGGAGATGCCGGCCGGAGTCGACCCGGCGAAGCTCGCCACGGTGGAGCTGACCGGCCGGTTGACCCCCGACACCACCGGTACGCACCACCTCGCGATCCGGGGCATCGGGCAGTTCACGTTGTCGGTGGCCGGCCAGGCTGTGTTCGACGACGCCATCGTGCCGGAGAACATGGATCCGGCGGCGTTGTTCCTGGCTCCGCCCGAGCGCCGGTTGCCGGTCGAGCTGGTGGCGGGGGAGACGGTCGAGGTCAGCCTCCTGCATCAGGTCGCCTTCCCCGAGAACTTCGCCGTCGTCGCGATGCTGCTGGGGCACGCCGACCCGGTCGCCACCGCCGACGAACTGCTCGCCGAGGCCGAACGGGTCGCCGCCGAGTCCGACGTCGCGATCGTCGTCGTGGGCACCACCGAGGAGGTCGAGTCGGAAGGCTTCGACCGCACGAGCCTCGCCCTGCCCGGTCGCCAGGACGAACTGGTCCGCCGCGTCGTGGCGGCGAATCCGCGTACCGTCGTGGTGGTCAACGCGGGATCGCCGGTCGAGCTGCCCTGGGCGGACGAGGTGGCGGCCGTGCTGCTCACCTGGTTCCCCGGCCAGGAAGCCGGCCACGCCCTCGCCGACGTGCTGTTCGGCCGGGCCGAACCGGGCGGCCGGCTGCCCACCACCTGGCCGGTCGTCGCCGCAGACTGCCCGGTCCTGTCGACGACGCCGGACAACGGGGTCCTCGACTACGCGGAAGGCGTCTACATCGGATACCGCGCGTGGGACCGGTCGGGGGTCGCCCCGCGCTACCCGTTCGGCCACGGCTCCGGGTACACTACGTGGGCGTACGAGTCGCTGTCCATCGAGGACGGGACGGCGAAGGTCACCGTGCGCAACACCGGCTCCCGGGCCGGGCGCGAGGTGGTCCAGGTCTACGTCGGTCCGTCCGAGCCGGACCCGGATCGGCCCGTACGCCGGCTGGCCGGCTTCGCGCCGGTCGCCGCCGAGCCCGGCCAGACCGTCACGGTCACTGTCGACCTGCCCGAGCGGACGTTCCAGATCTGGGACGGCGGCTGGCGTACGCCTCCCGGCGACTATCGGGTGGAGGCCGGGCCGAGCAGCGCCGTCCGCCCCCTGGTCGCCGAGGTACGCCGATCCTGAGCCTAGGTATACCTAGGCGGGCTCCGGGAGGGGTAGGTAGGCCGGTCCGGGCAAGATACGTCATCGCTCCTGATGGCTTTGACTCCTTACCAGCGGAACATAGGTGGTGACGAAAGAACAAGACATCACCAAGGAGCCGAAGATGTTCACCTCGCCCGACACCCTGTTCGACATGGCCAAGCTCCACCAGCAGGAGCTGATCGCGGAGGCCGACCGCA
>JABFYB010000660.1 GCA_013361475.1 Hamadaea sp. | reverse complement strand
GTCACTCTCCCGTGCTCGTTCCAGGGCCTCGGCCCAGGAGCCCGCCATGCGGTCAAGTGTGAGCCACTCAGACGTTGAAGCGGAACTCCACGACGTCGCCGTCGGCCATGACGTACTCCTTGCCCTCGATGCGGACCTTGCCGGCCGCCTTGGCCGCGGCCATGGAGCCCGCCGCGTCGAGGTCGGTGAAGGAGACGACTTCGGCCTTGATGAAGCCGCGCTGGAAGTCGGTGTGGATCACACCGGCCGCCTCGGGGGCGGTCGCGCCGATCGGGACGGTCCACGCCCGGGATTCCTTCGGTCCCGCAGTGAGGTAGGTCTGCAGGCCGAGCGTCCGGAAGCCGACCCGGATGAGCTGGTTGAGGCCCGGCTCGTCCTGGCCGATCGCGGTGAGCAGCTCCCGCTTCTCCGCCTCGTCGAGGCCGATCAGCTCCGACTCGATCTTGGCGTCCATGAAGACCGCCTCGGCCGGAGCGACCAGCGCCCGCAGTTCGTCGAGGAAGGCCTCGTTCGCCAGTTCGGCCTCGTCGACGTTGAAGACGTAGAGGAACGGCTTGGCCGTGAGCAGGTGCAGCTCCTGCAGCTCGTCGACGTCGATCCCGGCCGCGGCGGCGCCTTCGAAGATCGTGGTGCCACCGTTGAGCAGCTCGTGGGCGGCCTTGGCGGCGGCGAACGCCCCGGCCCGCTCCTTGCGGGTCTTGGCCTCCTTCTCGAGCCGCGGCAGCGCTTTCTCGACGGTGCCCAGGTCGGCGAGGATCAGCTCGGTGTTGATCGTCTCGATGTCGTCGCGCGGGGAGACCTTGCCGTCGACGTGGACGACGTTCGGGTCGCTGAAAGCCCGGACGACCTGGCAGATCGCGCTCGCGTCGCGGATGTTCGCGAGGAACGCGTTGCCGCGGCCCTGGCCCTTGGACGCACCGCGGACGAGGCCGGCGATGTCGACGAAGGAGACCGGGGCGGGGACGATGCGCTGTGAGTCGAAGATCTCCGACAGCCGGTCCAGCCGGGCGTCGGGCAGGCCGACCACGCCGACGTTGGGCTCGATGGTCGCGAACGGATAGTTCGCGGCGAGCACGTCGTTGCTGGTGAGGGCGTTGAAAAGGGTGCTCTTGCCGACGTTGGGCAGGCCGACGATGCCGATGGTGAGACTCACCCGGCAAGTGTACGGGCACCCCGACGACAGAAGTCGATCATGCCGCCACGGAGTCGATCAGGGTGCGGCGGACACGCCACGCCGGTCGATCACGACCGTTAGTTCATGATCGCGCGGACAGGTCAACGGCGTCCGATTTCCGCCAGCCGTGTGTCGTACGCCTGGGGCAGACTCGACGCGTGGACCTCTATCGCGTCATCGCCGGACGGGATCGCCGGTTCGACGGAGACTTCTGGTTCGGGGTCACCTCGACCGGCATCTTCTGCCGTCCGAGCTGCCCCGCGCGTACGCCGAAACCGCAGAACGTGCGCTTCTTCCCGAGTCCGGCCGCGGCGACCAAGGCCGGGTTCCGGGCCTGCCGCCGGTGCCTGCCCGACGCCGTTCCGGGGTCGGCCCGCTGGGACGTGCGGGCGGACGTCACGGCGCGCAGCATGCGGCTGATCGCCGACGGCGTGGTGGACCGGGAGGGCGTACCGGGGTTGGCGTCCCGGTTGGGCTATTCCGAGCGGCAACTGCACCGGCTGCTGACCGGGGAACTCGGCGCGGGCCCGCTGGCGTTGGCCCGCACACAGCGGGCGCAGACGGCGCGAACCCTGATCGAGTCGACCACGCTCGGGCTGGCCGAGATCGCCTTCGCCGCCGGGTTCGGGAGCGTACGCCAGTTCAACGAGACGATGCACGAGGTCTACGGCTGCCCGCCGTCGGAGTTGCGCCGCCCGTCCCGGACGTCGTCCGGCGAGATCCGCCTGAAGCTGGCGTACCGGCCGCCGATGGACGTCGCCGGGCTCCTGCGGTTCCTGGGCGACCGGGCGGTGGCCGGGGTCGAGACCTACGACGGGACTTCCTACCAGCGCAACCTCCGGCTTCCCCACGGTCGGGCCGAGGTCGCTGTCCAGCCCGCCGACGGGCACATCGCGGCGACGCTGCGCCTCGCGGACGCCCGCGATCTGGCCCCCGCGGTGGCCCGGTTGCGCCGGCTGCTCGATCTCGACGCCGACCCCGACGCCATCGACACCGCGCTCGCCGCCGACCCCGTTCTCGCACCGCAGATCGAGGCTTTCCCCGGCGTACGCGTCCCGCGGGCGGTGGACGGCTTCGAGGCGGCGGTCCGCGCCGTGGTCGGGCAGCAGATCAGTGTCGCCGGGGCGCGGACGGTGCTCGGCAGACTGTGCCCGGACGGGCTGTTCCCCAGTCCGGCCGAGCTGGCCGACCTGCCCGACGAGGCGTTCGCCATGCCGGTACGCCGCCGGGAGACGTTGCGAGCGCTCGCCCGAGCCGAGATCGACCTCTCCCCCGGCGCCGACCGGGACGAGGCTCGGGAGGCTCTGCTGGCCCTGCCCGGGATCGGTCCGTGGACCGCCGACTACGTCTTGATGCGGGCGCTCGGGGACCCGGATGTGCTGCTCTCGACCGATCTCGGCACCCGGCACGGCGCGGCCGCGCTCGGGCTGCCGACCGCTCCGGAGGCCTTGACCGCCTGGGCAGAGCGTTGGCAACCCTGGCGCTCCTATGCCCAACTGCGTCTCTGGCGCGCCGCTGCCTAGAAAGGTTCTGCAAGTGCTCACAATGGACACTCCGCTCGGCCCGTTCTCGGTGCTCGCCGACGGTCCGGTCGTGCTGGCCTCGGGCTTCACCACCGACGCCGGCGCCCTGCGCCGCAACGTGCACCCATCACTGCACGGCATGTACGCCCCGGACCCCGGCCCGATCCGGGCGGCGGTCGAGGCGTACTTCGCCGGCGAGGTGGCGGCGATCGACGAGATCCAGGTACGCCAACTCGGTTCGCCGTTTCGCAGCCATGCCTGGAAGGTGCTGCGGGAAGTACACGACCCGATCACCTATACGCGGTTCGCCGAGCTGGCCGGTAACCCCACCGCCGTCCGGGCGGCAGCCAGCGCCTGTGCCCGTAACGCGGCCGCGCTGTTCGTGCCCTGCCACCGGATTCTGCGGACCGACGGCAGTCTCGGCGGCTATCTCTGGGGCCTCGATGTGAAGCGGGAGCTACTGCGGCACGAACAGAAGTGAGAGAGATGTCCTACTAGACAGGTAGGAATGATAGGGTTAGGCTGAGCCGCATGAGCACACTCGTCGCCCCTCCGGAGGCCACCGCCGCCACCACGACCGAACTCGAGCTCAACGTCGACGCTCGCACCGCCACCCTGCTGGGCGTGCCGATCCGGTTCACCCGCCGCGAGTTCGACCTGTTGCTGTTCCTGACCGAGCACGCCGGGATCTGCTTCACGCGCCTGCAACTGCTCCGGTCGGTCTGGGGCCACGAGTTCAGCGGCGAGCGCACGGTCGACGTGCACGTCCGACGCGTACGCGTGAAGCTGGCCGGGTTCGGCCCGACGATCGCCACCGTGCACGGCTTCGGCTACCGGCTCGACGACACCGAGCGGGTGCGCATCACCCACATCCGCTGACCGGGCGCTGCTCTCGGCGTACCGCCGGCCGACAGCGGCCGTACGGACCTTGGCGAGGGCTGACGCCTCGCTTGCGGACACCAGCACGAGAATCGCGCGGCCCGCCACAATTGCGCGGGCCGCGCGCATGCCGGGACTATCCTGCCGAGCGTGGACACCGTCGCGCTCGCCCTGATCTGTCTTCTGGCCGGGGGTGCCCTGGGCTGGCTGGCCGCCAAGAGCCGGGCCGTGGCCGAGATCGCGACCCTGCGCGCCACGCTGGCGGCGACCCAGGCCGGCGAGGCGCGGCTGGAGCAGTCGCTGAAGGCGCTGACCTACGAGGCGACCTTGCAGTCGCACGAAGCCGTCTCCCGCGCGGTCGCGCCGTTGCACGAAACCTTGCGCCGGTACGAGGAGCAGGTCACGCTGCTGGAGAAGGACCGGGTCGACGCCTACGCCTCGCTGCGGACGGAGTTGCAGCTGGTCTCCGACGTGTCGACGAAGCTTCGCTCGGAGACGTCACAGCTGGTCGCGGCCCTGCGGGCGCCGCAGGTACGCGGTCGCTGGGGCGAGCATCAGCTGCGCCGCATCGTCGAGGCGGCCGGGATGCTGGAGCACTGCGACTTCGCCGAGCAGGTCACGAGCACCACGGACGACGGCGTCGTGCGGCCGGACCTGGTCGTCAGCCTCCATGGTGGACGGTCAGTGGTCGTCGACTCGAAGGCTCCGTTCGACTCGTACCTCACGGCGATGGAAGCGCGCGACGCCCGGCAGCGCGACACCTACCTCGACGCGCACGCCCGAGCGCTACGGTCCCATGTGGACGCCTTGTCGGCCAAGGGATACTGGAAGGCGTTCCCGCAGACCCCCGAATTCGTCGTGCTGTTCGTCCCGGCCGACCCGTTCCTCGACGCCGCGCTGCAGCGCGACCCGACCCTGCTGGAGTACGCGTTCAGCCGCGACATCGTGCTCGCCACCCCGGCGACCCTCGTCGCGATGCTGCGGACGATCGCCTATTCGTGGCGGTCGGAGGCGCTGGCCCGGGACGCCGTGAAGGTGCAGGAACTCGCCAAACGCCTCTACAACCGGCTCGGTACGCTCGGCGGCCACCTGACCCGGCTGGGCAACTCGCTCAAGGGGTCCGTGGACGCCTACAACGCGACCGTCGGCTCACTGGAACGGCAGACGCTCGTGACCGCCCGGCAGCTCGCCGAGCTGGGCGTCGCCGACACGCCGCTGCCGGAGATCGCCGTCGTCGAACTCGCACCCCGGCAGCTCCAGGCCCCCGAACTCGTCGACCCGGGGACTCGCTCGCTGGAATGACGTCGCGTGCCCCATCGGCTCAGCGGGTCGGCGGGTTAGCGGGTCGGCGGGCAGTTCGAGGGAAGATCCACATCCCGGTCTGCGTCGAAATCGGGCCCGTAGGCGACGCGAAACGGGATGTGGATCTTCTGCCAAACACAGCGCGTCCGCGACACGAAACGGGATGTGGATCATCGGCCAACCGCAGCGCGTCAGCGACGCGCCGAGCACGATCAGCGCTGAGCGGCGGCGGCCTTCATGTCGCGCTTGAGTTCCTGCGGCAGCGAGAAGACCAGGCGCTCCTCGGCGGCGAGGATCTCCTCGACCTCCCCGAATCCGCGCGCGGCCAAGTGGTGGAGCACATCGGTGACGAGGTCCTCCGGCACGCTCGCCCCCGACGAGAGGCCCACCGTCGTCGCGCCGTCCAGCCACTCGTCCTGGATCTCGTGCGCGAAGTCGACGAGGTAGCCGGCGCGGGCGCCCGCGTCCACCGCGACCTCGACGAGGCGTACGGAATTGGAGGAGTTGCGCGACCCGACGACGATCACGACGTCGCACTCGGGCGCGATCTGCTTGACGACCTGCTGCCGGTTCTGCGTCGCGTAGCAGATGTCGTCGCTGGGCGGCGACTGCAGCAGCGGCAGCCGCTGCTTGAGCCGGGCGACCGTCTCCAGCGTCTCGTCCACGCTGAGGGTGGTCTGGGACAGCCACACGACCTTCGAGGGGTCGCGGACGGTCACCTTGTCGACGCCGTCCGGGCCGTCGACCAGCTGGATGTGCTCGGGCGCCTCGCCGGAGGTGCCGATGACCTCCTCGTGCCCCTCGTGGCCGATGAGCAGGATGTCGTAGTCGTCGGCGGCGAACCGGCGGGCCTCGTGGTGCACCTTGGTGACCAGCGGGCAGGTCGCGTCGATCGCCCGCAGGTTGCGCTCCTTGGCCTCCTCGTAGACCACTGGCGCGACGCCGTGGGCCGAGAAGATCACGGTCGCCCCCTCGGGGACTTCCTCGTTCTCCTCGACGAAGATCGCACCGCGCTTCTCGAGCTCGCTCACGACGTGCTTGTTGTGCACGATCTGTTTGCGGACGTAGATCGGCGCCCCATAGGTCTCCAGCGCGCGCTCGACGGTCTGGACCGCGCGGTCGACCCCCGCGCAGTAGCCGCGGGGCTTGGCCAGAAGGACGCGCTTGCGAGGAGTTGTCACCCGACCATCTTAGGCTGTGCCGGTGACGAGCAGCCCTGAGGAACCGTGGCCGGTACGTAAGGTGAGCCACAACATCGGCCAGTGGATCGGACGCCTCGGCTGGCTCTGGATTGATGGACAAATCGCCCAGATCGGGCGGCGTCCGGGAATGAGCACCGTCTTTCTCACGCTCCGCGATTCGTCGGCAGATATCAGCCTTACGGTGACAGCCCCGCGCGAGGTGGTCGACCCCGCGCTCACCGACGGCGCGCGGGTGGTCGTCCACGCCAAGCCCGAGTGGTACGCGACTCGCGGCACCCTGTCGCTGCGAGCCGACGAGATCCGCCAGGTCGGCGAGGGTGAGTTGAAGGCCCGGATCGAGCGGCTGCGCAAACTGCTGGAGGCCGAGGGGCTGTTCGACCCCCGGCGCAAACGCCGCCCGCCGTTCCTTCCCCAACGGATCGGCCTGATCACCGGCCGGGGCAGCGCCGCCGAGCGCGACGTGCTGACCAACGCCCAGCGCCGCTGGCCCGCGATCGACTTCCGGGTGGTCAGCGTGGCGGTCCAGGGCGTCAACGCGGTCACCGACATCGTGGGCGCGTTGCAGGCACTCGACCGAGACGACTCGGTTGACGTGATCATCCTGGCCCGCGGCGGTGGCTCGTTCGAGGATCTGCTGCCCTTCTCCGACGAGGCGTTGTGCCGCGCGGTATTCGCCTGCCGCACGCCGGTGATCTCGGCGATCGGCCACGAGCCCGACACGCCGCTTGTGGACTACGTCGCCGACGTCCGAGCGTCGACGCCGACCGACGCGGCCAAGCGCGTCGTCCCGGATCTGTCGGAGGAGCAGCGCGGGCTCAACGTCACACGCGGGCGGCTCGACCGGGCCGTGCGCAACCGGATCGACCGGGAGCAGCATCGGCTGGACGCCCTGCGGTCGCGGCCCAGCCTGGCCCGGCCGACCGTGCTGCTCGACCGCCTCGCCGGGGAGGTCACCACCGCCGTGGAGCGCGCGCGGCGTACTGTCGATCATCGGCTGACCAGGGCGGATGCCGAGCTGGGCCACACCTTGGCGCGTCTGCGGGCGCTGTCGCCGTCGGCCACCCTGGCCCGGGGCTACGCCATCGTGCAGACCCCCGACGGGCATGTCGTCCGGGCTGCTCAGGAGGCTTCGGCCGGCGACCCGCTGCGGGTGCGGCTCGCCGACGGGACGCTGGACGTTACGGTGAGCGGATGACTGAGGAGTCCCTCTCCTACGAGCAGGCCCGCGCCGAACTGGCCACCGTCGTCGAGAAGCTGGAGACCGGCGGCATCACCCTGGAGGAGTCGCTGTCGCTCTGGGAACGAGGTGAGCAGCTGGCGTCGGTCTGCCAGAAGTGGCTCGACGGCGCCCGGGCCCGGCTCGACGCCGCCCGCGCGGCGGCCGAGTAGCTCGCTAGGTCTGCCCGCTAACCCTGGACGGCTGTGACGAGCTTCACGAGATCCGATTCGCCGACCGGGCCGACGACGATCATCGTGACGTCGCCGGTCGTGCGGACCAGGGCCGACTCTCCGGGCCGCCCGGTCCAGCGCTGCCAGTCGGCCCCGGCGACCTCCATCGCGCCCTGCTGCTTCGCCGACGCGGTCAACTCCGCCCGGACGAAGGCGGCGGCGTCGCCTCGCCCCTGCACGAGCTGTACGCCTTTGTCGGCGTCCGTCAGGTAGCCGAGCCGCAGCACACCGTCGCGGTAAGCCGCGCTGACCACCTTCCAGTCCGGCGGGACCTGGCCCTGCGGAAGCGGGGACATGCTGGCACGGGCCGCACCGAACAGGGCGACGGCCGGGTCGACCGTGGCCGTCGTGGAATCGCCGTAAAGGAAGCGCCCGACACCGAGAACCAGCAGGATCGGGACGAACAGCACAGCCAGCGACAGCGCCATGTCCCGGGGACGGCGTACGCGCTTGGCGGCCTCGGCGGCCGTCTGGGCGGCCTCGTCCTGGCTGCTGTCGGTGGCGGCGCTGGTAGTCACGCTGGCCAGTATGACAGCGCCGCCGACCGGCGTACGCGGACGGGCAAAGTCCGGCCCGAACGAGCGTTCACGCCGTTGACATGTGAGGATGGCAGCATTCCCAACAACCCCGCAGTGTGGCGAGGAAGGGCGAATCATGGCCGGTACGCGTACTCCCCAAGATCTTGACCGGAACCTCGCGCTGGATCTCGTGCGCGTCACCGAGGCGGCCGCCATGTCGGCCGGTCGCTGGGTGGGCCGAGGCGACAAGGAGGGCGGCGACGGAGCCGCCGTCGACGCCATGCGGAAGCTGATCAACTCGCTCCCCATGCGCGGTGTCGTGGTGATCGGCGAGGGCGAGAAGGACAACGCCCCGATGCTGTTCAACGGCGAGCAGGTCGGCGACGGCACCGGCCCCGAGGTCGACGTGGCGGTCGATCCCATCGACGGAACCACGCTGATGAGCAAGGGCATGCCGAACGCGCTGGCCGTGCTGGCGGTGGCCGAGCGGGGCGCGATGTTCGACCCGAGCGCCGTCTTCTACATGGAAAAGCTCGCGGTCGGCCCGGACTGCGCCGACGTCATCGACATCAACGCGGGCGTGAAGGAGAATCTGCGCCGGATCGCCCAGGTCAAGAAGGCCGGCCTGTCCGATGTCACCGTCTGCATCCTCGACCGGCCGCGGCACGCGCAGCTCGTCGAGGAGGTACGCCAGACCGGAGCGCGCATCCGGTTCATCTCCGACGGCGACATCGCCGGGGCGATCAGCGCGGCCCGGGATCAGTCCGATGTGGACGTGCTGATGGGCATCGGCGGTACGCCGGAAGGCATCACCGCCGCGTGCGCGCTCAAGTGCATGGGCGGCGCGATCCAGGCGAAGCTGTGGCCCCGCGACGACGCCGAACGGGAGAAGGCCCTGGCCGCCGGGCACGACCTGGATCGGGTGCTGACCACCGACGACCTCGTCCGCGGGGAGAACATCTTCTTCGTGGCGACCGGCGTCACCTCCGGCGACCTCGTCCGGGGCGTCCGCTACCGTGCCGGGACGGCTTACACGCAGTCGCTGGTGATGCGGTCGAAGTCGGGCACCATCCGGGTGATCGACTCCTACCACCGGCTGGAGAAGATCAGCTTGTACTCCGTGGTCGACTTCGACGGACGCCCGCTGGGCGACGCGGAGCCCGGTGCGCTATGACTCTCCTGTGATCAACAAATACGCGCGACTCGGCGGGGTCGCTCTCGCCGTCGCGGGCGGGGCCGGTGTCGCCGCTCAGTCCCGGGTCAACGGCGCGCTCGCCGGTCGGCTCCACAGTGGAGTCGCCGCCGCGGTCGTGTCCTTCGGCTCCGGGCTCATCATCCTGACGGTCGCGCTGCTGTTCTTCAAGCCGGCCCGGACCGGCCTGGCCCGCGTGCGCACTCTGCTCCGCAAGGGTGATCTGCGCTGGTGGGAGTGCGCCGGTGGAGCGTGCGGGGCGTTCCTCGTGGCCTCGCAAGGCCTGACCGTCGGTTCGCTGGGCGTCGCCCTGTTCACCGTCGCCATCGTCGCCGGACAGTCGGTCAGCAGCCTGCTCGTCGACCGGGCCGGACTGGCGCCGGGCGGGCCGCGCCCGATCACGCTCACCCGGGCGATCGGCACCGCGTTGACGGTGGCCGCCGTCGTGCTCGCCGTCTCCGGTCGCATCAGTACGCCGGGCGCCCTCGGCCTCGCCATCCTGCCGGTGCTCGCCGGGGCCGGATCGGCCTGGCAGCAGGCCATGAACGGGCGCGTACGCCAGGTGTCCGACGGCGTCGTCGCGACCACCTTCATCAACTTCATCGTCGGCACGACCGCGTTGCTCATCACCTTCGGCGTCTGGACCGCCGTCCAGGGTCGCCCGACCGGGTCGTTGCCCGGTGAACCTTGGTACTACGTCGGCGGCACCCTCGGCATCATCTTCATCGCGATCGCCGCCGCGCTGGTGCGGCACATCGGCGTACTGCTGCTCGGATTGGGCATGATCGCCGGGCAGATCGGCGGAGCGGTCCTGCTCGATGTGGTCGCCCCGGCCGGCACCGAGCACCTCGACACCGCGACCCTCGCAGGCGCGGTATTGACGCTGGTCGCAGTGGGAATCGCGGCGATTCCCCGGGCTCCTCGAGATGCGTGAGAGCAGTGCTCTGCTAGGTTGTGGACCATGACAGCCACCTCCGTCCGTACTCGCGCACGCGCCGAGATGATCGCCGAGATCAAGGCGATCGCCCAGCGCCACCTCGCGTCCGACGGGACGAACCTCTCGCTCCGGGCGGTCACCCGGGAACTGGGCATGGTCTCGTCGGCCGTCTACCGCTACTTCGCCAGCCGCGACGAACTGCTGACCGCGCTCCAGATCGACGCGTACAACGCGCTGGGCGACGCGATCGACGCCGCCGACGGCTCGGTCCCCGCGAACGACCACAGGGGACGCTGGATCGCCGTCGGGCGGGAACTGCGTACCTGGGCCGACGCGCACCAGCCCGAGTGGGCGCTGCTCTACGGCCCGCCCGCGCCCGGCTACAAGGCGCCCGAGGAGACCGTCGAGCCGTCGATGCGCCCGATCCGGGTGGCCGGCCGAATCCTCGCCGACGCCGTCGCGGCCGGCGTCCTGCGCCCGACGCCGGGCGAGCGGCTGTCCCGCTCGACTCGCGAGGAAGTCGCCCGGCTGCGCGAGACCTTCTTCTCCGAGCTGCCCGAACCGGTCGTCTTCCGCCTGCTCACCGCGTGGGCGACGGTGTTCGGCTCGATCGGCTTCGAGCTGTTCGGGCGCTCCGGGCCACCGCTGCTCGACCCGGCCGCCATCCTGGAGCACCAGCTCACCGAGATGGCCGACTATATGGGCCTCCGCTAGCCCCCTTTTTCATCCAGATCACGGTTACACATGCTTCCCGTGCCGTCGGAAGCCTGCGTAACCGTGATCCGCAGGTGAAGGTTAGTCGGCGGAGCCGCCGGAGGAGTGGCCCGGGAACAGGTGCGCGTCGGGGTTGATAACGACCGCGGCGTTGTTCACCGCGGTCGCGGCCTCACCGAACCCGGTCGCGATCAGCCGGACCTTGCCCGGGTACTCCACGATGTCGCCCGCCGCGAACACACGCGGCAGGTTCGTGGCCATCGTGGAGTCGACCGTGATGTGCCGCTTCTCCAGGGCCAACCCCCAGGTCCCGATCGGCCCGAGGTCCGCGGTGAAGCCGAGCGCCGCGACGATCACCGTCGCCTTGTGGGTACGCGTACCGTCGGGCCCGCTGATCTCGACCGCCTCGACGACGCCGTTGCCGACGATCTTCGTCACCTGTGAGTTGACCAGGATGCTCACCGGCAGTTCGCGTACGCGGTCCACAGTGGCGGCGTGCGCGCGGAACTTGTCCCGGCGGTGGACCAGGGTCACGCTGGCGGCCACGTCGTGAAGTGCGAGCGCCCAGTCGAACGCGGAGTCGCCGCCGCCGACGATGACGACGTCGTGCCCGGCCAGGTCGGCCAGGTGCGGGACGAAGTAGACGAGGCCCTCGCCGGTGAACACGTCGGCGGCAGGCAACGGCCTTGGCTTGAACGAACCGAGTCCGCCCGTGATGATCACCGCGCCACAGGTGAAGGATTCGCCGTCGTTGAGGCTGAGGACCGGCTGGTCCCCGGCGTAGGTCAGGGCGCCGGCCTGCACGCCGAGACGGTAGACCGGCGAGTACTGAGCGGCCTGCTCGACCAGGTTGGCGACCAGCTCCCGGCCCCGGACCGCGGGGAAGCCGGCGACGTCGAAGATGAGCTTCTCGGGGTACATCGCCGTGATCTGCCCGCCCGGCTCGGGCAGCGCGTCGACCACGACCGTCGACAGGCCGCGGAAGCCCGCGTAGTACGCGGCGAAGAGCCCGGTCGGACCGGCCCCGATGATCGCCACATCGATGTCGCTCATACCCCAGACGCTAGGGCACTCGATCGAGGTCGTCCATGGCCTTCCGGATGGCATCGGCGAAATGCGAGACCTCGGTGTAGACCCCCGGGTACGCCTTGCGAGCGCAGCCGACTCCCCAGCTGACGATGCCGATCTCGACGAACTGGCCGTCATGGGCACGTTTCACCATCGGGCCGCCGGAGTCGCCCTGACAGGTGTCGACGCCGCCACGGCGTATGTCGCCCGCGCAGATCATCTCGTCCGGGTGGAAGTCGTACCCGGCGTCGGCGTACGCGTCGGAGCAGGCCCCGTCGGCGACCATCGGCACCTTCGCCGTCCGCAGCCGCCGCTCGGCGGTGAAGGAGTTCTCGCTGGTGGTCCCCCAGCCCATGATCGTGAAGGTGCCGTAGTCGTCTCCGCCACCGCTGAGCCGGAGCGTCGGCAGGTTCAGCGGGTCCCGCAGTTTGATGACGGCCCAGTCGCGGCCACCGGTGACTCCGCTGAATCCGGGCGCCCGGTGCACGTAAACGCTGTTCACCACCTTCGCGCGCGGGTCCTTGAGGTCGTGCGTGCCGGCGGTCACCCGGATCTTCGTGTTCTTCCCGGTCGCCCCGGCGCAGTGCGCCGCCGTGAGGACGAACCGGGGCCGGACCAGCGCACCGGCACACGAGACCGACAGGTGAACGACCCAGGGGAAGTCGCTGCCGCGGGCGAGGGTTCCGCCGACGACCTCGGTCCGATTCCGCCGATCGGGCGTCGCGTACGCCAGACTCGGCGCGTACAGCCCGAGCAGTGCCGCGGCCAGGATCCAGATCGTCAACCGCCGCATCGCAACCCCCGTACGCAAGATCGGCCTCACTCGGCTTAACGCCGCCGAGCCGCCGGGGTCACCGCCTCCACCCCCGTTGATCATGATCGCCGGGAATCGACCAGGGAGCCAGGGACACGACACGCCGGTCGATCATGGCCGAAGGTTCATGATCGGCCGGACAAAGGTGGGGTGCAGGCGGCGGAGGTGGGGTGCAGGGGCGGAGGTGGGGTCAGGCCCAGTCCTTGCGGGCGGCGTGGAAGCCGAGCTGGACTCGGGTGGTCACGCCGGCCAGATCCATGAGGTGCCGGATCCGCCGCTGCACCGTCCGGGCCGACAGCGCCAGGCTCCCCGCGATGGCGTGGTCGGTGAGCCCGGCCAGGAGCAGCATGAGGATCTGGCGGTCGACGTCTTCGAGGTCGTCACCGGCCTCGATGCCGACCGTGGCGTCGGCGTGCACGCGTACCGGCCGGGCTCGCTGCCAGACCTCTTCGTAGAGCGCGATCATGGCGTCCAGTACGCCGCTGGCCTGCACCAAGACGGAGGCGGGCGCGGTGTTCTGATCCTGCAGCAGGGGCAGCATGCCCAGTTCCCGGTCGGCGATGATCATCTTGATCGGCACCTTGTCGACGAACCGGACCTCTTCCCCTTCCTCGATCGCCTCGGCGATGATCTGGTGCCCGCCCGGCATCTCCAAGAAGGCGCGGTCGACGATGACCCGGTAGCGGACGCCGCGCGCCATCGACACCGGTTCGGCCGCGTTCTCCCCCGGCGGAACCACGGTCGAGTTGGGCACCACCATCGACCGGACCTCGATTCGGGCGGCGTGCTGCACCTGGGCGAATCGGTGGCGGACGGCGTCGGTTCCGGTGATCACCTCGATGACGTCTCCCGCCGTACGCCCGATCGTGGCGAGCCGGTGCGCCTCGGCCAGCGCCACGAGTTCGGTCTCGGCCGAGCGCAGGTCGTCCCGCTGCTGGCGCAGCAACGCGCCCAACGCGACGGCGGGCGGTGCGACGGCGTACCGGTCGTCCTCGAAGAGCACGAGCCCGCGGGCGGTGAGCGAGCCGAGGAGACCGAGCACGACGGCGGCCGGGAGACCGGCTCCGGCCTGCAGTTCCGCGGCGGTGACCGGGCCGGGCAGGGTGACCAGGGTGCGGTAGAGCCGCTCCTCGTCCTCGGCGAGGCCCAGCGCGGTGAGCATGGACCGCACGATACGAACCGCGAGCACCACGCGGAACCCCCTGGGCGAGCTGTGATGATGCTG
>JABFYB010000184.1 GCA_013361475.1 Hamadaea sp. | reverse complement strand
GTTGATCCGGTGATGCGCTGGCGGGCTGTCTCACTCTCAGGCTAGTACCGCCGGAAGACGTGCCTGAGGTCAACCTGCGGATCGGGCACGGCACATATTCGGCCGGGTCGCGGATGGTCTGCATGCGCGGATCTGATGCGCGGATCCCACGCGAGACGGTCCGGGATTGTCCCGCCCCGCTTGAGCCATGTGTGCCGATCGTCCACTTCCGGGCCAAGGGCTCGGGTCAGGCCGCGGGCGGCGACTATCGCTCGATCCGAATGCCGCCGCCCTGGCCGCTCGCTAGAACGGGCCTCGGTAAGCCTGCTGAAGTGCCTCCGCCGCGTTTGCGACAGCGGCCAAGAACTGCCGGTGATCATCGAACCCGCCGAGAAGTAGCGGCGACCGTTCGTGAACACTTTGGAACGCCAACTTGACGCCGGCCTGAAATCGAGTCTCGACTTCGAGTAGTTCCAGCAGTTCGCTGACTCGACGGCTGAAGGTTCTCGGAGAGCAGTTCAACCGGTGACTGGCAGCCACGTCGGTCGCCCCACTGAGCAATGCGACGACAACAGGTCGAAGGTGTTCCGGTAGCATCGTGATATATAGATATCTGACGTTGCCTTCGATATACGCATTGTGTTTCGTGGCGTTGGGAACATTGTCCAACAGCATGGGCGGCGGCCCCTCCACGTCGAATGACTCCGCTCACGGTAGATGTGAGAACTTCTATCCGAGCCGTCGTGACGATGTCAAGATCTAGCGCAAAGTTGCCTCCGAAACCCCTGGTAGAGGCGTACGGCGTCGGAAATTTCTATATTTTGTCGCATGTGATGGATCATGCCGTGAGTTTTACGGTGGCCCGGCTCTTCGGCGGCAGGAATTGCTTCGGCCCGGCTCCGCCGAAAAGCTGTTCCACGCATACGCTCATCGAAAGTGGAGATGGCCCACGGATTCGGTGGTGGGGGCGGGCGGAATCATTGCGAATCGTCGAGGATCTGCTCGATCACTGCGATTCGTCGTGGAGCGCAAAACGAGTGGCGGTCGCGGCCGCGCGTGCGCAATGAAAGGATTCGCGGAGCGTCTCGGCGTCCGTGGCATTGGCAAGGATGACAACAGCGTCGAGCAGTGCGATGCAGGCGTGGCGACGGCTCTCGCTCAGCTCACGACTGGCGAGTTCACGGGATACCTTGAGGAGCAGTGCCGCCAGGTCACGGTCCATGAGATTCGCCGGACGACTTGACCAAGAAGTCGATGATCGCCTGATTCACGGCATCCGGTTCCTCCAGGAAGCCGAAGTGGCCCAGCCCTGGGAACTCAACATAGGTTGCCGAGGGAATCGCCTGGTGCACCTCGAGACCAGCGGCAGGCGGAGTGATCAGGTCGGCGGAGAATGCCATCACCAGGCAAGGCCGGGTCAAACCCGCCAGCGCCGCCCGGCGATCACCGATCACGCTCGCGTCATACTGAGCGGCCGGCCCGGCGCCCTTGGTCGGGAAGCGGCGCTGCAGCTCGAGCCAGTCCGACATCTTCTGCTCGTCGGTGAGAGTGCCGGGCCCGAACAGCTGCACGAGGTGCATGAGCGATTCGAGTTCGGACGCTGGGCTGGTGCTGCGGGTCTGGGCGGCCAAGGCGCGCGCCAGCAGCCGGCGGAACTTGTCGGTGCGGGCCCGGGTGCCCATGAGGACCGCCGCCCGCACCAGGTCCGGACGGGTGAGCGCCACCTCCTGGGCGACGAACGCGCCCAGCGACGCTCCGATCAGGTGCACCGGACCACAGTTCAAGAGTTGGACGAGCGCGACGACGTCCGCGACGAGCTGGCTCATCAGATACGGGCCCGGCGGGACGGGGGACGGCGCCGTGCCACGGTGATTGACGGTCATCACCTTGAACCCGGCACGTACCAGCGCGGGAACCTGGTAGGTACGCCACACCTCGCCCGGCGTGGCCGCCGGCGGCAGCATCACCACCGGGACACCGTCTCCGTGCTCCTGCCACGCGAGTTCGACAGGTTGCTGGTCGCCCATCAGTCGAGCACAGCGCCCCGAGCAGCCTCTGGTCAAGACGGTGACGACAACTCGCCAACGACTCGGCCGCCGCGCTGGGTTGCGTGGCTGACGTGCCGATTCTCCCGATCCTGACGAGGTCAAGGCGCGCTGCGCGTGCGAGTTGGTCCTGCTGGACGGTCGCCCCAACGCCTAGAGTGGCCCTTGCCAACTTCCCGGCACTCCGGGCGATTCAGACGGGTGCTGGATGCAGCTGTTTGCCAAGGATGGTCGCATGAGCAACTCACTCGCCGTGCGCGTACGCGGGCTGACCAAGCGATACGGCGGTAACGCGGTAGTGGACGGCGTCGATCTCGACATACCGAGCGGTCAGATCTTCGCGCTGCTGGGACCTAACGGAGCCGGCAAGACGACGACGGTGGAAATCCTCGAGGGCTATCGGAACCGGGATGACGGCGAGGTCTCGGTTCTCGGTGCCGACCCGCAACGGGCCGGCCGCCGGTGGCGGTATGGGATCGGCATCGTGCTGCAGGAAGCGTCGGACCTGAGTGAGCTCACTGTGACGGAGACCGTTCGCCACTTCGCCCGGTACTATCCCGATCCGCGCGCGGCCGATGAGGTGATCGCGACGGTCGGCCTGGCCGAGAAGGCCAATGCCCGGGTCGGCACATTGTCCGGAGGACAGCGGCGTCGCCTCGACGTCGCCGTGGGCATCGTCGGCAATCCCACGCTGCTGTTCCTCGACGAACCGACCACCGGTTTCGACCCGCAGGCCCGCCGGCAGTTCTGGGAGCTCATCCGGTCGCTGTCGACCGAGCACGGCACGACCATTCTGCTCACGACTCACTATCTGGAAGAGGCCGAGAATCTCGCGGATCGGGTCGCCGTGCTGGTCAAGGGGAAGATCGTGGCGGACAGCGACCCGGCGTCGCTGGGCGGCCGGGCCGAGGCGAAAGCCGTCATCTCCTGGTTGGACAACGGCGAGCGGCGCTCAGTGGAGTCCGATGATCCGGGAGCGGTGATCGCTGAGCTGACCGCCCGTTACGGCGGCGCCGTACCGGGATTGAGCGTGACGCGGCCCAGCCTCGAAGATGTCTACCTCGATCTGATCGGGAGCGAGAACGCATGACGACGATCGAAACCCGGCGACACCCGGCCGGCGTCAAGGACCCGTCGGCGCTGATGCTCGGCCTGCACCGAGGCGTCATCGAACTCAAGACGTTCTTCCGGGAGCGCGACAGCGTGGTTTTCACGTTCGCGCTGCCGATCGTGCTGCTCGCGCTGCTCGGTTCGCTGTTCGACGCGGTCTACGCGGGCACGACGGTCACCGCCGCGCAATACCTCGTCCCCAGCATGATCGCCGCCGGTGTCGCCTCGACCAGTTTCGTCAACCTGGGAATCAGCATCGCCGCCGACCGCGACGACGGCACGCTCAAGCGGTTGCGCGGCGCGCCCATGCCGAAGTCCGCGTACTTCCTCGGCAAGGTCGTCATGGTGCTGGTGATCAGCCTCGCGGAAGTGGTGCTGATCGTCGGTTTGGGTGTGGCGCTCTTCGATGTCACGCTGCCGCGTGCACCGGAGCGATGGGCCACCTTCGGCTGGGTGTTCGTGCTGGGCGTCGTGGCGTGCTCGTTCCTCGGAATCGCCGCCAGCAGTCTTGCGCGGACCGCACGTGGCGCGGCGGCCGTGATGAACCTGCCGTACCTGGTGCTGGCGTTCCTGTCGGGGATCTTCTACACGCCCATCAGCGCGCTGCCTCCCGGGCTTGCGCAGATCGGTGCGCTCTTTCCGTTGAAGTGGATGGCGCAGGGATTCCGGTCGGTGTTCCTGCCCGACTCGATTCTGCCGCAGGAGATCGTCTCGACGTCCTGGGAACACGGCCGCACCGCTCTGGTCCTGGCTGCCTGGTGCGCCGGTGGGCTGCTGCTCTGCCTCATGACGTTCCGGTGGCGAGGCCGTCGGGAGCAATAGCCGAGCCCAGCACTGTGACGCGCTCGCGGGGATCTTAAGTCCCGGGCCGCCCGGACGGATGTCGCGGAAACACACGACACGACTGACCGGCCACGATGCGATTGACTGGCTTGCCGGTACCCAGGAGGAGGGTGAGCCCATGTCTAGCGCCAACGCCTGGTTCCCCTACCGCTCCAGCGGAAACGACTTCGAGCTGTTCGCGTTTCCGCACGCCGGGGCCGGTTCGACCGCGTTCAGCGCGCTCCGCGAAGCGCTGTCGGGCAGCTCCGTGTCGTTGGTTCCGGTGGTCCTGCCGGGCCGGGAACGCCGGATGCGCGAGACGCCACATCAGGACCTCGACGCGCTGCTGGCCGACTTCGAGCAGATGGCGGCGGCGGACGGGTTCGCGGCCTTTCAGGGCGACTACGGCCTGCTCGGCCATTGTTCGGGCGCGATGATCGCCTTCGAGGTGGCGCGGATCCTGGAGCGATCCCCTTGCCGTAATCCACATCTACTGATCTCATGCAGCTGCCTGCCGCCTCAGCTCATCCGTGACACCGGGATCAGTCGGCTGCCCACGCCGGAACTGTTCTCCCGGGCGGGCGGCACGCCGGAGGCGCTCCTCGCCGACCCGGCTTTCGTCGCGATGCTCGAGCGCCCCCTGCGCGCCGACTTCGTGGTCTTCGACGCGTACGCGTACCGCCCGGGCGAGAAGCTGTCGACCCCGATCCTGGCGACGCGTGGGCCGGACGACCCGGATCTGTCGGCGGCCGAGTTGCAGGCTTGGCGGGACCAGACGACTGGTGGCTTCGCCACGATGGAAGTCGGTTCGGGGCACTGGGCGCTCACGCCCGACGGCACCGCGATGCTGGCCAAGCGGATTCCTGCTGCCCTGTACGCCGGCCGCGGCGCCTGACCGTCACCCGGTGCGCCGAAGTTGTTCGGGTGGTGCGGCAAGCGAAAGTGAGGGTGAGTGAACACGTCCGTCCAGCAGATCCCGGCCGGAGACGACTTCGGCTTGCCGGTGCCGGTGGAGCCGCCGCGACCGCTCGGTCCCCGGCAGTACGCGTTCTGGATCTTGCAGCAGCTCGCCCCGGATTCCGCGGTGTCCAATCTGACCATCGTGCTGCGCACCGAACGACGTCTGCGGTGGTGGCCGCTGCACGCGGCGGCGAACCACCTGGTGACGCGGCATGCCGCGCTGCGTACTCGGTTTCCGTCCGCTGCCGGCGTGCCGTTGCGGCACATCAGTTCCGCCGACGACGTCCAGCTCGCCGTGGAGTCGGTCGAGGTCGCTGAGGCGGACCTGACCGGACGCCTGCACGCGGCGGCCCGTCAGCCGTTCGACCTCAGCCGCGAGCTGCCGATCCGAGCCACCCTGTACCAGATCACGGGCGGCGGCAGCGCCGTGCTTCTGGTGGTGCACCACGCGATCAGCGATGCGATGTCACTGTCGATGCTGACCGACGAGCTGGCCCGGGCGTACGACGGTGTCGCTGCCGGCACCGGGATTCCCGCCGAACTGCAGGGCGAGGCCACCGACGACGTCGCCGAGCCCGTCAGCCGTCCCGGCGATGTCGCGTACTGGGCCGGGTATCTCGATGGTGTCGACACCACGACTATGGCGCTGCCGTGGGCTCGGCCGAGTCCGGCCCGGCCGACGTTCGCGGGCGGGACCATCGCGACCGCGCTGTCGCCGCGAACCGTGTCGGCGCTGGCCTCCCTGCGCAAGTCGCTCGGCGGCACCGACAATCTGATCCTGCTGGCGGCGTTCTACCTGACGCTGTTCCGTCACGGCGCCGGACCCGACATGATCATCGGGGTTCCCGTGACGAGCCGCAGCACAGGCGCGGCCACCGGCCTGGGCTTTCAGGTCAGTACGCTACCCCTGCGGTTGACGCTGGACCCCCAGGCGAGCTTCGCGGCGCTGAGCCGCCAAGTCCGCGACGCCTTCCTCAACGGCATTCAGCATGCGTCAGTGTCGATCGAGGAGATCCTGGCCGGGCTGGGCCACCACTCGCCCGACTGGCGTATTCCGCTGTTCCGGCACATGTTCAACTACCGGCCGTGGGACGAGGGCGACGTCAGGATCGCCGGGGAGAAGCCGACCTCGCCCACGCTTCTCCGCGACGACAGCCGCGTGGACCTTCAGCTGACGATCCTCGACGGGCAACCGCCGGAGCTGATGGCCAATTACAGCGCCGAGGTCCATGACGAGGCCGACATCGTCACCCTGCTGGCCCGGATGGAACTGCTGCTCGCGGCGGCCGCCGACGATCCACATCGGCCGGTCGTGGAGCTCGACATGCTCAGCGCCGCCGAACGGGAGGTCATCGGCGAGGTCAACCGGACCGTTCGCCCGGAATGCCTCGACCAGACGGTCCTGGAGCGGTTCCTCAGCCACGCCGAAGCCAACCCGCAAGCGATCGCGGTCATCGACGGCGACACCGACTACTCGTACGCCGACCTCGCCGGCCTGGCCCGCCGGGTGGCCGCCCGGCTGACGGCCGACGGCGTCGTCGCGGGCGACATCGTCGCGCTGGCCCTGCCTCGGTCGGCCCCGCTGGCCGCCGCGATCCTCGGCGTGTGGGCGGTCGGCGCCTGCTATCTGCCGGTGGACGCGGAGCACCCGTCCCAGCGACTGGCGCAGCAGCTCGCGGACGCCCGCGCGAAACTGGTGCTGGCGGAGTCCACGCAGGACATCGCCGACAGCGCCGGTACGCAGGTCGTCACCTGGGACGAGGTGATCTCCGGCGGCTCCGGCGGCGAAGCGCTCGGCCTGCCCGCCGACGCCGAGGCCGCATACGTGATCTACACGTCGGGTTCGACCGGGACTCCGCGTGGCGTCGTCGTCAGCCATCGGAACCTGGCGAACGTGGTCGCCGACTTCGCCGGACGGCTCGGAGTGACCGCCAAAGACGCGGTGCTGTGGTCTACCACGACTGCCTTCGACATCTCCGGGCTGGAGCTGTGCCTGCCGTTGAGCACCGGCGGCACCCTCGTCATCGCGGGAGCGCAGGCCCAGGTCCGGCCGCGCGAACTGCTCGACCTCGTCGCCAAGCACGACGTCTCCGTGGTGCAGGCGACGCCCACGTTCTGGCGTACCGCGGCTGAGGTGATCACGGACGGCGAGCTGCGCGGGCGGACGGTCCTGTGCGGGGGCGAACCCATGACCGCCGGGTTGGCCCGCGATCTGCTGGCCACCGGGTGCCGGCTGTTCAACGTGTACGGGCCCACCGAGACGACTATTTGGTCGACCGCAGTCGAGCTGTCCGGCGACGTCACCGATCCCGTCCCGGTCGGCGGTCCGCTCGCCAACACCACCGTCTTCATCCTGGACGCGTACGGTGCGCAGCAGCCGCCGGGCCTGCTCGGTGAGCTGTGCATCGGGGGAGCGGGGGTGAGCCTCGGCTACCTGAACCGGCCCGAGCTGACCGCGGACCGTTTCCCTGATGGCGAGCAGGGCCGTTACTACCGCACGGGTGACCTGGCCCGCTGGCGCCCTGACGGTGTGCTGGAGCTGTTCGGTCGCAACGACCGGCAGGTGAAGCTGCGCGGGCACCGCCTGGAGCTGCCCGAGATCGAGGGCGCGCTGCGTTCGCATCCCGCTGTCGCCGAGGCGGCGGTCGTGATCGTCGGCGACCCGCAAGGCGACGCCGAGTTGCGAGCGTTCGTGATTCTCGCTCCGGGCGCGTCCCCGGCGGTCTCGGCCGAACTCTGGCCCTATCTCAGCCAGCGGCTGCCGTCATACGCGTTGCCGTCTCGGTTGCGGGTGCTCGACGAGTTCCCGGTGAGTCCCAACGGCAAGACGGACTACGGTGCGCTCCGGGCCCTCGACGTCAGCGGCTCGGACGGCGGGCCGCTGCCGGCGGATGATGAGCGTCCCGATCCGAATCCGGAGCTGACTCAGCGGCTACTTGTGTTGTGGCGCGACACGTTGGCCCGTCCCACCCTGGGGGAAAGCGATCACTTCTTCCTCAATGGCGGGCACTCCCTGCTGGCGGCGCAGCTCGCCGGGCGAGTCGCCGAGATTCTGGGCCAAGACCTGCCGCTGCGGGCGATCTTCGACCACCCGACGGCCCGGCTGCTGTCGGCCCACCTCAGCGGGGAGCACTGAATGGGCGCGCAGTGGTTCGCCTGCGTGGAGCGGCGAGCCGAGCCGCGCGCCCGGGTGTACGTCTTCCCGCACGCCGGTGGCGGGCCGGGAGCGGTAGCTGCCCTCGCCGCGGCGTTGCCGGACACGATCGAACCCTGGGCGCTCAACCTGCCCGGCCGCCAAGCCCGGCTGGCTGAGCCGCCGCGGCGGGACCTCGATCCGCTCGTCGCCGATCTCGCCGAGGAGCTGTCCAGCGATCAGTCCGGTCCGCCCGTGCGGGCCTACTTCGGCTATTGCGGTGGCGCGCTGCTGGCGTACCTGACTGCCCGGCTGGTCGCCCCGAACCATTTGTTCGTCGGTTCCTTCGCCGCGCCCGACATCGCGCTGGTGCCGCGGCGGCTGCATCTTCTGCCCGGCGAGGCGTTCTGGGACGAGCTGTTGGCGGAGGGCGGCGTACCACCGGAACTCGCCCGCCACGATCTGCGGCCGGTCTTCGAGAGCGCGCTGCGCGCCGATTTCGAACTCTACTCGCAGTACCACCACCGGCCGGCCGAGCCGCTGGACCTGCCGATCAGCGTGCTGTACGGCCGAGACGACGCCGATCTGAGCCGCGGCGCCGTGCTGGGCTGGCGGCGGCACAGCACCTCACGCCCGGACCTCTGCGAGCTCAAGGCAGGGCACTGGCTCGTCGACGAGAATCCGGCCGAAGTGGCGTCCTGCCTGGCCGAGCGAATCGTCCGTGACTAGCCCGCGACGTCCTGGGGAGGCCACGATGGAACCCTTGCCGGACCCGCAGACGCCGGCCGACCGGGCACTCCACGCCATCGAGACGACGATCGGAGTCATCCTCGGTCGCTCGATCGGCCCGGACGAGAACTTCTTCGAAGCCGGCCTCAGCTCCCTCGATCTGGTGCGGCTGCACGAGGTGAGCGCTCGTCAGCTGACCGTCGAACCGCCGGTCACCGTGATGTTCGCGTACCCGAATCTGCGCGCGTTGCGGCGGCATCTGGCGGGCGAGGGCACGGTGGCCGACGTCGGTGGCCGCAGCGCCGCCGCGAGCCAGGTACGCCGAGTCGGCACCGCCCGGCGCGAACTGCGAAAGCGAAACCGATCCGAGAGCGAGCCCCAATGAGCGAGTTTTTCGATCCCATCGCCATCGTGGGGATCTCAGCGCGGCTGCCGGGCGCCCGAGACATCACCGAATACTGGAACAACCTCGTCGCCGGCCAGGAGTCCATCACCGCGCTGACCGACGATGAACTGCAGGCGGCCGGAGTGCCACGCTCTCTTCGCGACGACCCGGCGTACGTGAAGATGGCTGGGCTTGCTCCCGACGTGGACCGCTTCGACGCCGGGTTCTTCGGCATGACCGCCCGCGAGGCCGACATCTGCGATCCGCAGCTGCGGCTGTTCCTGGAGGTCGCGTACCAGGCGATCGAAGATGCCGGGTATGACCCGACCCGGATGAGCCGTGACGTCGCGGTCTACGGCGCATGCGGGCAGAACCGGTACGGCGATCTGCACGTGATGGAGAACCCTAAGTACAGCGCCGACGCCGACATGGGCATCATGGTGCTGAACAGTGTGGACTACCTGGCGACGCTGGTGTCCTACAAGTTGAACTTCCGGGGCCCCAGCATGTCGGTGCTGACGGCGTGCTCCAGTTCCCTGACCGCGGTCCATCTGGCGTGTCAGGCGCTGCAACTCGGCGAGTGCGATGCCGCGATCGCGGCGGCCAGCAATGTCGAGATCCCCTATCGGACGGGATACCGATGGAGTCCAGGCGGCGTACGCTCCGCAGACGGCCGCTGCCGCCCGTTCGACGCCTCGGGCACGGGCACCATCTTCACCAATGGCGCTGGAGCAGTCCTGTTGAAGCGAGCCGCGGACGCGGTCGCCGACGGCGACCACATCTGGGGTGTCATTCACGGCGTCGGAGTGAACAACGACGGTTCGGACAAGGTCAGTTTCAGCGCGCCCAGCGTGGCCGGCCAGTCGACGGCGATCGTGGACGCGATGACGATGGCGGGATTCGGCCCGCTGGACATCGGCTATGTGGAGATGCACGCCACGGGGACACCGCTCGGCGACCCGATCGAGATGGGCGCGCTGGCCGCGGCGTACCGCCGCCTGGCGGAGGGGCCGTTGCCGGCCGGGCGCATCCCGGTGGGGTCGGTCAAGGGCAACGTGGGGCACACCAACACGGTGGCCGGCATGGCGGGCCTCCTCAAGCTGGTGCTGTCGCTCGAACACGAGCGGATCCCGCCGTCGATCAATGTTACGACTGTCAATCCCAGGCTTGAGCTGGAGAACACCCCGTTCGTCGTCAACAACCGGCTGCGTTCGTGGCCCCGGTCGGATCATCGGCCGCGCCGGGCGGGCGTCAGTTCGCTGGGGATCGGGGGAACCAACGTGCACCTGGTCCTGGAGGAGGCTCCGGTCGGCGTGCGTACGCCGAATCTGGACCGTCCCCGCATCGTGATGTGGTCAGGACTGAACGAGGCGGCGGCGAAGTCGAATCAAGCGGCGCTGGCCGGCTACTTCGCCGGTGCGGACGAGGCGGATTTCGCCGGCGCCACCAGCACGTTGCAGCGCGGACGCACCGAGCGCCAGGTACGCGGAGCCGCGATCGCCGCCAGCGCCGCGGAGGCGGCACAGCTGCTGTCCGCTGGAGACGTCCGCACGGGCGAGCCGAGCGGCGAAGCGGCGCCGGCAGTTGTGTTCACCTTCCCCGGCCAGGGCTCCCAGTACGCGCGGATGGCGTCCGAGCTGTACGGCGTATGGCCCACCTTCACCGAGGTCATGGACGTGTGCCTGGAGGCCGTGGCCAAGGAGGGCCCGGATCTCTACCCGCTGTGGCTGGCCGAGTCCTCCGGCGATCAGCTGGCCGAGACGGCCGTCGCCCAGCCGCTGTTGTTCGCCGTCGAGTACGCGCTGGCGCAGCAGTGGATGGAGTGGGGGATTTCTCCGGCCGCGGTATTGGGGCACAGCGTCGGCGAGCTGGTCGCCGCCACGGTCGCCGGAGTCATGGAGCTGGAGGACGCCCTTCGGCTGGTGACGGCCCGGGGTCAAGCCATGCAACGTCAGCCGCGGGGGGCGATGCTGGTCGCGGCGACCAGCCCGGATCAGCTGCCCGAGCTGCCGACCGGGTGTGCGATCGCGGCGGTGAACGCCTCCGATCAGACAGTTGTCGCCGGACCCGCCGACGCGCTCACCCAGGTGGCGGAAACTCTGTCCTCGGCGGGTGTCCTCACGAGGACTCTGCACACCTCACATGCGTTCCACAGCCCTTCGATGCGTCCCGCGGTCGCCGAATTCCAGGCGGCGTTCGAGGGCGTGGACCTCGCCGCGCCGAGACTCCCGGTGTACTCCGCGGCCACCGGCAAGCTCCTGACTCCCGGCGAAGCGACGGACCCGGGCTTCTGGGCCCGGCAGCTGGCCGAGCCGGTGTTGTTCGACGCCGCCGTCGGCAGCGCGTCCGAGGCGGGGACCGGCATCCTGCTCGAGGTCGGTCCGGGCACGGCGCTGACCGGTTTGGTCCGCAGACATCCGGCCGTCACCGGCGGGCGGTGGCGAGCGCTGGCATCGTTCCCGCGATCAGCCGCCGGTGAGCAGCGCGGTGTGCTCGAAACACTGGCCGACCTCTGGCTGGCCGGCTGCCCGGTGAACTGGCCCAGCCTCTACCGCACCGAGCGTCCGCAGCGCGTATCGCTGCCGGGCTACCAGTTTCAGCGCGAGCGGCATTGGGTCGACCCGATCACCGGCCCGGCCGCCCCTGAGCCGGCTGTTTCGGCAGCCGGGCAAGCCATGCCCGCGGCAGCGCCCGCTGCCGAGGCGCCCGCTGCAGCGCCGGCCGCCGGACCGTTCACCATTCCCCTCTGGACAGCGGTGCCCGGCCCGGCCGCCGGTGAGGCGAAACCGGGGGTCGCGCTCGCCCTCGTGCCCGTGGGGGATCTGCGGGTCGTCAACGCTCTGCAGCAAGCCGGGCACGAGGTCATCCGGGTACGCCCGGGTGCGGAGTTCAGCGAACGAGCCGGCGAGTACACCGTGCGTCCCGGACACCTCGCCGAGGATCTCGGCAAGGTGCTCCACGGATCGGCTCAGCCCTCGATGCTGGTGCACGCGTGGGCGACGGGTGCTCCGGCCGGAATCGCCGAAGAGCTCGACCGCACGTTCTACGCGCTGCTCCATCTGGTGCAGCGAGCCGGTCACCATCGCCCGTCACTGCTCGTGGTGACCAGCGGCGCCGTGGACGTCTCGGGTAGTGAGCCGGTCGACCCGGTGCGTGCGGCGTTGATCGCCGCCGTCCGAGCCTTCCGGCAGGAGTCGCCGGACACCGAGTGCCGGGTGATCGACCTCGGTTCGGTCGTCTCCGAGGACCAGCTCATCGCAGAGCTTGCCGCCGAGACCATCGAGCCTGTCGTGGCATTGCGCGGTACGCGCCGATGGCTGCCCCGCAACGTGCCGTGGGAGGCCACCGAAGCGAACAGCGACCTGAGAATCCGCCGCGGCGGGGTCTACCTGCTGACGGGCGGGCTCGGTGGGCTCGGTCTCGCGGTGGCCAAGGGCCTGGCCGCGACGGGGCGCCGGCCGACCTTGGTGCTGGTGAGCCGGACGATCCGGGAGGTGGACTTCGCCGAGATCGAGTCCATGGGCGCCACCGTCCGCGTTTTCAGCTGCGACGTAGCCGATCGGGACCAGCTCGACACCGTGCTCGATCAGGTCGGTCCCGTCAACGGCGTCTTCCACCTGGCCGGCCTGCCCGGCGACGGCATGCTTCAGCTCCGCAAGCCGGCGGACGCGGAGAAGGTCCTGCGGCCGAAGGTCTTCGGCACGCTCGCTCTGGACGCCGCTTTCGCCGATCGGCCCCCACTCGACTTCGTCGTCTGCTTCTCCAGCCAGGCGGCACTGACCGGCATGGTCGGCGGCGCCGACTATTCGGCGGCCAACGCCTTCCTGGACGCGTACGCCGCGACGCGGCCGGGCTGGCTGAGCGTCAACTGGCCGGGCTGGGCGAGCGTCGGGATGGCCCGAGGCGGCGTACTGGCGAAACTGTCGGCGGCGGTCCGGGACGCCCGCACGACCGGTCCGCGCTACGAAACGGTGCTGTCGGCGGCTACTCATTGGGAGCTGGACGAGCACCGGATCGGCGGCGCGGCGGTGCTGCCCGGCACCGGAATGATCGACTTGATCATCCGTGGCTATCTGGAAGCAGTCCCGAACGCGGCGGCGCCGGTGACCCTCAGGGACGTGGTGTTCCTGCGTCCGCTCGCGGGCGAGGCCTCGCTGCGTACGAGGGTGGCCTTCGAGCCCGAGGGCGAGGCGTGGCGCGTACGCGTGCTGTCGCGCCCCGAGGACACGGACACTCAAGCGTGGCAGGTGCACGCCGAGGCCGTCGTCGTGCCCGGCGGCCCGCCGCAGCGATCCGTCGCGATCGCGGAGCTGACCGCCGGGCTCGCCCTGACACCGCTGTCCGCGCCTTCGGCGAAGAGTGCATTCGTCTTCGGCCCGCGCTGGCACAACCTCGACGAGCTCTGGGAATCAGGCGACACAACGGTCGTACGACTGGCGCTGCCCGCCGGACTCGTCGCTGAGGCGGCGGCGTACGCGGCCCATCCGGCGCTCATGGACACCGGTTCGGGTGTCATCCGGCGTCATCGCCCGGGCGAGTTGCTGGTGCCGTTCACCTATCGCAGCATGACGTGGTACGCGCCGCTGCCGGGACGGCTGTACAGCCGGCTGCGATCGCTCGCGGGTGACGACCCGGCGGCGGACGTGGAGTTCATCACCGATGACGGAGCGATCGTCGCCACCATCGAAGGCCTGCGGATGCGTCCGGCCAAGGTGATCGATTTCAGCGATCAACCGGACTCTGTCGTGGACGCGGAGGATGCGGACGGGCTTTCGCCGCAGGAAGGCGTACGACTGCTGTTGCGATTGCTGGCGTCGCGCACACCCGCGCAGGTGTCTGTCGTGCCGAAGGACGCAGGCGATTCCGTGCCGGAGCCGCC
>JABFYB010000217.1 GCA_013361475.1 Hamadaea sp. | reverse complement strand
AGCCAGACGATCGCCCGGACGGCCCCGATCCCGGCGAGCACCACGACGACGCCCAAGGCGATCGCGGTGAACAGACACGGGACCAGCGAACCCCGGGTACGCACCGGAGCCCGGTAGGAGCCCACCCAGACCTCCGGCGGCCCGGAGCGCTCCGCCTCGGCGAGCAGCTCGGTCAACCGCTCCTGGATCGGCCCGGCCAGCGTCGCCGGATCGCCGGTCCACCGCAGGAGGCGTACGCGGGACCAGGGGTCGGCGTGGACTCGGGCGAAGGCGGCCAGTTCGTCGGGGCGTACCTCGTCGGTCAGGAAGCCCCAGCGACCGGCTTCGGCCAGGTTGCCCGTCTGCCGGTAGACCGAACACAGCAGCCGGTAGATCTCCAGATCATCGGGGTGGGACGCGACGAGCGTCCGTAACCGCTGCGTGGCGAGGTAGGTATGACCAGCGGCAAGGTCCCGTTTGACCCGGGCGAGGACATCGGCTTTTGCCACTCACACATGATCTGGGTTGACGACTGTGGATGCTAGGCGCGAATGTAACGAAACCGCAACACAGGTCTCAGAAGGCCTGAAGGATGGTCACAGCGCCCAGGACAGCCAAGGCGACCACGACGAGGGCACCCGCCAGAGCCGCGACAGCGAGCGCGCCGCGGCGGCCACGGGGCCGCGTTTCGGCCGGCGGTGCGACCTCCCGCTCCGCGGCCTCGGTGAGCTCGACCAGCCGTCGCCGGGCGTGCTCGGTCGGCGCGAGATCGGCCGATCCCCGCCAGCGCAGTGCGGCGAGCCGGCGAGGTGCGGAGGGGAAGGCTCGCTCGAACGCGCTGGTCTCGGCCGGTTCGGCGGTGGGGTTGAGGTAGTCCCAGCGACCGGCCTCGACGGCGTTGCCGGTCATCCGGTGCACGGCCGCGAGGCGGTGGCGCAGGTCGAGGTCATGCGGGTACGCGTTGACCAGGCTGCTGAGCCGCTGGATGGCGGGCTGGGTGTGGCCGTGGGCGAGATCCACCGCGACCTTGTCCAGCACAGGTGCCTTGGGCATAAGCCCACTGTGACAGGAACCCAGCAATCCGGTAAAGGCCTTCTTGCCGGGTTCCCGCTCGGTAGTCGATCGACGACTCTCAGTGGAAGTTCACGTTGTACAGGCGGGCCTTGTAGAACTCGGCCCCGTACGACAGGGATCGGGTGAACGATTTGGCCCCGGCGGCGTCGAAGAACTGGACGCTGGGGCTGACCCAGTTGCGGGTGTCCCCGTGATAGGTCGCGCCGGTCGCCTGCACCCAGAACCGTTCGCCCGAGCTGTGCTGCGAGTAGGACTTCACGGCGTTGTCGCCGTACGCCTGCGTCACCGCGTACGTGGTCTTGTCGAGGGTCATGACCTTGCTGCCGTCGGTCGCGAGCAGCAGGTTGCTGTTCGAGTAGCTCGCGTCGAGGCTGTGCCCGAGGTGAGCGCCGATCGAGATCGAGCGCGACAGCGACAGCCGCGTCGACCGATACGTGCCCGACACCGTGTAGATCCGCGCGTAGTCCTGGCCGATCGCCCACAGCTTGCCGGTGACGTCGTCCCACCAGACGCCGTGCGCGCCCGGGAACGAGATGGTCTGAACCAGTGCGAGGGTGCTCGGGTCGCTGATCGCGGTGGGACCGTAGAGATAGAGGTATCCGCCGGAGGAGGCCACGACGATCGCCCCGATGTTGGGGATGCGCTCGATCGCGTGCGGGTTGTTGCCCGGGGTCGCCGACCAGAGGACGTCGTTGAGTTCCTGCGCGGCCTCGTCGGTCTTGTTGACGATGCCGACCTTCCCGCCCGACGCGGTGACGAGGGCGACCACTCCGAAGGCGGCCGTATTGCGGAACTTCACGTCCGACAGGTTCGACCAGCCGTTCGCGGTGCCCGGGCTGAAGCTCCACTTCAGCGTGGACGTGCTCCACGCCGAGCTGGACGGGTAGATCTGGATCTGGTTGTGGTACTGCTCGCACACGGCCACGTCATAAGTGGCGTACGCGTGGGCCGGCGATTCGCCGAGCACCGCCGCGGCCGGAGCGGCGACCGCAGCGGCAGCCGCGGCTTTGAAGATTGTCCTTCTACGCAAAGCATCCTCCCCAGAAAATCCTGAATGGACCTTGCCGGGGAGGATGCTATCCCGTCGATCTGTTCGGCGGGGTGGTTCAGCGCTCGACCTCGCCGCGGATGAAGGCCTCCACGGCCTCGTGCGCGTCGTGGTCGTTGTACTGCACCGGCGGCGACTTCATGAAGTAGCTCGACGCGGACAGGATCGGGCCGCCGATCTTGCGGTCGAGGGCGATCTTCGCCGCGCGGACCGCGTCGATGATGACGCCGGCCGAGTTCGGCGAGTCCCACACCTCGAGCTTGAGCTCGGCGTTCAGCGGGACGTCGCCGAAGGCGCGACCCTCCAGCCGGATGTAGGCCCACTTGCGGTCCGACAGCCACGGCACGTGGTCCGACGGTCCGATGTGGACGTCGCCCTTGTTGATCTCGTGCGGGATCTGGGACGTGACCGACTGCGTCTTCGAGATCTTCTTCGAGACCAGGCGGGTGCGCTCCAGCATGTTCATGAAGTCCATGTTGCCGCCGAAGTTCAGCTGGTAGGTCCGCAGCAGCTCGACGCCGCGGTCCTCGAACAGCTTCGCCAGCGCGCGGTGCACGATGGTCGCGCCGACCTGGGACTTGATGTCGTCACCGACGATCGGCAGACCGGCGTCCTCGAACTTCTTCGCCCACACCGGGTCGGAAGCGATGAAGACCGGCAGCGCGTTCACGAACGCACAACCGGCGTCGATCGCCGCCTGCGCGTAGAACTTGTCGGCCACTTCCGAGCCGACCGGCAGGTAGGAGACGACGACGTCGACCTGGGCCGCCCGGAGGGCCTCGGCCACGTCGACCGGCGCCTCGTCGGACTCCTGCACGATCTCCTGGTAGTACTGCCCCAGGCCGTCGTGCGTCGGGCCGCGCTGGACGGTCACGCCCGTCGGCGGCACGTCGCACAGCTTGATCGTGTTGTTCTCGCTGGCCACGATGGCCGCGGCGAGGTCCTGGCCGACCTTCTTCGCGTCGACGTCGAACGCCGCCACGAACTCGACGTCACGAACGTGGTAACCGCCGAAATCGACATGCATGAGACCGGGTACGCGCTCGCTGGGATCGGCGTTGCGGTAGTACTCGACGCCCTGAACCAGGGACGAGGCGCAGTTGCCGACGCCGACGATGGCTACGCGGACGGAACCCATCTGGGTGCCTCCTTCTTGTTCACATCCGCCTCGGCGTCTGGCCAGGCGGTTCTTCTTCGTGGCCCGGTTGGACCGCGGAAGTCTCGGGATCGGT
>JABFYB010000067.1 GCA_013361475.1 Hamadaea sp. | reverse complement strand
GCGTTCTCGTTGACCTCGATCAGCGCGCCCACGTAGTAGTCGGCGGTCTTGGCCATGCTGCTGTAGCCGCCCTCCTGCACGTTGGCGGTGCCGAGCCCGGACCAGGCGGGCAGCGGGGCGTCGCTGGTCTTGCGCCAGATCGGCCAGGTCAGGCCCTCGTCGTAGCTGATGCGGAACTCCATGTCCGTACGCGTCACGGTGCTGGGCGGGTTCAGGAAAACGATCCGGGTCGGGTCGTCGGTGTTGTAGCGGATGATCGACCCTTCGCAGCGCGGGTCGAGCAGGGTCGAGTCGGCGGCGTACGCCCCGAAGCCGCCCTCGATGGTGCCCCGGGTGACCCACCGCCGCTTGGCGATGTTCCAGAGTCCGTCGGAGGCCCGGTCGTTGCGGTAGAGCCGGCCGTCGGACAGTTCGAGGATGGTGCCCTCGTTGGTGCCGTCCTGGACGCTGCCGTCGGCCGGGTCGGTGATCAGCGCGTACTTCCAGGTCGCGCCGTGGTCGTCGCTGTAGATGTTGCGGTGCAGGGCCGGGATGACCAGGCGGCCGGCGTGCGCGCCGACGGTCAGCTGTACGCCGACTCCGGGCCCCATCGCGTCCCACACCCAGGTCGCGCCGTTGAGCGTCTTCGGCTTCAGCGACTCGGTGAGGTCCTGCGGCGTCGTCCAGGTCAGCCCGTCGTCGGTGCTCTTCGAGAGGAAGACCTTGCGGTGCTCCCAGGCGTTCATCTTGGTCGTGCCGCCACCGCCGTTCTCGCTGACGTCCTCCGGGTTCCAGCTCAGGAACAGGAAGATGGCGCCAGTCGTGCGGTCGACCACGGCGGTGGGATTGCCCCAAGTGCCCAGGCCTGCGCCGACCACCTCGCGCAGCGACGACCAGGTGACCCCGTTGTCGGTCGACCGCTTGTAGACGAGGTTGATGTTGCCGTAGTCGACGTTGGCGGCGGCCCGGCCTTCGGCGAACGCGAGCAGCGTGTTCTGCGTGGTCCGGATCAGCGACGGGATCCGGAACGAGTGGTAGGTGATGCCGTTGAGCACCTCGCTGCCACCGCCGTCGAAGAGAAGCTTCTCGGTGTGGACCGCGGTGGCGGCTTGCGCGGGGGCGGCGGCCGTGAGGCAGGCCGCGGCCGCGATCAAGACCGCGACCAGCCCAGACATGGGACGTGGGATGTTAGGTCTGTGCACTGCGTTCCTCCTTGGAGACGCGTGGACGGTGAGAGCATCATCCGCGCTCCGGCGTCGATGTCAAGGGGCCAGTCACGTCTTCACAAGATGATGCGCGCTGTGGTAAATCATTCACATCACATCGACGACCGCACCAGCATCGATCGAGAGGATCCCCCCTATGCGCCGTCTCACGGTCTCGGTCCTGCTGGCCGCGGTGGTCGCTCTGATGGCGTCCGCACTGCCCGCCACCGCCAATCCCGCGCAGCCTCGGGTCGGCGGCGGGCAGTCGGACGCCCTTGCCCTCGCCGCGGCGTGCACGCCCAACCCCGCCACCCCGTTGCGGCAGCTCCGCGCGATGTGGATCGCCAGCGTCACCAACATCGACTGGCCCAGCGCGACCGGCCTGAGCGCCGCTACGCAGCAGGCCGAGTTCAAGTCGTGGCTCGACCTGGCGGTGCGGCGCAACCTGAACGCGGTGGTCGTCCAGATCCGGCCGTCGGCCGACGCGTTCTGGCCCTCGCCCTACGAGCCCTGGTCCCGCTACCTGACCGGTACGCAGGGCGCCGGCCCCGGCTACGATCCGCTGGCCTTCATGGTGAGCGAGGCGCACGCCCGGAACCTGGAGTTCCACGCCTGGTTCAACCCGTACCGGGTCGCACTGACCACCGACCTCACCACGTTGACCGCCACCCACCCGGCCCGGGTCCATCCCGAGTGGACCTTCGCCTACGACGGCCGGCGGTACTACAACCCGGGCATTCCGGCCGTCCGGACGTTCGTCGAGGACGCCATGATGGACGCGGTCACCAAGTACGACGTCGACGGCGTGCACTGGGACGACTACTTCTACCCCTACCCCGTCTCCGGCGTCGCCATCCCGGACGCGACGACGTTCGCGCAGTACGGCGGCGGCTTCTCCGACATCGGCGACTGGCGGCGTAACAACGTCGACCTGCTCGTGCAGGAGATGTCGCAGCGCATCCACGCCGCCAAGCCGTGGGTCAAGTTCGGCATCAGCCCGTTCGGCATCTGGCGTAACGCGAGCACCGACGCGCTCGGTTCGCAGACCAGCGGCCTCCAGTCCTACGACGCGATCTATGCCGACTCGCGTAAATGGGTGAAGTCCGGCTGGCTCGACTACATCGCCCCGCAGATCTACTGGCACATCGGGTTCACGACCGCCGACTACGCCGTCCTCATGCCGTGGTGGGCCGACGTGGTCGCGGGGACGAACACGCAGCTCTACATCGGGCAGGCGGCGTACCGGGTCGGGGCGTCCGGCCAGTCCGCGCAGTGGCAGACGACGACCGAGCTGACCAACCACGTCACGCTCAACCGCAGCTACGCCGAGGTGGATGGAGACATCTACTTCAGCGCCAACGACGTGCTCGCCGACCGGCTCGGCTCGATCACGCGCCTCGCGGCCGACCACTACACCCGGCCCGCGCTCCTGCCGCTGTCGGTGCCCGGCACGCCGCCGGCCTCCCCCGCGACTCCCAGTGGTACGCGAGTGAGCAGCGGCGTCCAGCTCACCTGGACCGGATCCGGCACGTCGTACGCCGTCTACCGGATCGCCGGAGCCGGACCGGCCGACGCCTGCGCCTTCACCGACGCGGCGAACCTGCTGACCACGGTACGCGGAACGGCGTACCTGGATAAGTCGGCGGTCGCCGGGCAGACCTACACCTACTACGTGACCGCGTTGGACCGGCTGCACAACCAGAGCGCGCCGAGCGGCGGGCGTACGGTCAGCGGCGGAGCCTTCAGCGTCATCGTCGACAACACCGACAGCGGCCGGTTCACCGCCAGCGCCAACTGGGGCAGCTCGGCGTACTCGGCCCAGCGGTACGGCGCCGACTACCGGTTCGCCAATCCGCAGTCGATCGCCGACGCCGCCTGGTGGAAGGCGGACATCCCGGCGACCGGCAGCTACAAGATCGCCGTCTGGTACCCCGCCAACAGCGGGTACAACAGCGCCACCCCGTACGTCGTCGCCACCACCACCGGCACTGTGACGGTCACCGTCGACCAGCGGTCGAACGGCGGCACCTGGGTGAACCTCGGCACGTTCACGCTGGCGGCGGGCGATCACAACGTGGTCGGCGTCAGCCGCTGGACGACCGGGACCGGCTACGTCATCGCGGACGCCGTACGCATCACCGCTGCGTGAC
>JABFYB010000358.1 GCA_013361475.1 Hamadaea sp. | reverse complement strand
GTCAGCAGCGGCCACGTCCCGGGACGCGACGACAACGCGTCGACGACCGACCAGCCCGCCATCGCGCGTACGTAGTGGTCGCCGCATTCGATCTCGTTGTACGGGTTACGCCGGCGTCCGTCGTAGCGGGCCCAGACACCGCGGAGGATGGCGTACGCCTCGTCGTCGAGGCCTTCCCAGAGGCAGTGCGCCGCCACCTGGTACTCGCTGCCGGTCCACACCTCGTCGCAGTAGCGGGTCGGCACCGCCGGCCGTCCCCCGCTGGGCCAGGTGCACATGAGCAGCCCGGTGTCGTCCCGGTCGGCGAACACGCGGTAGATGTGGTCGAACCCGTCGAATCCCGTCCGCAGGTTGAACGCCACCACCGACCGGAGCGCGCTGACCACGTGGTCACGTGGCAACAGGTAGCCGAGGTCGAGCTGGTGCGCCCACCACTGGCCGATGAGCTGATCGGCCAGGCAGCCGTGCAACCACTGGTAGTCCGTGGACTCCCCCTCGTCGAGGACCTGGACGTAGTAGGAGCCGTTGAACAGCAACTTGTCATAGGCCGACGAGCCCCGCTCGAACAGCTCGTCGAACTCCTCCCGAGACGAGCCCGTCAGCTCCGCCATGGCGGCGGCGGCTCGCAAAGCGGCCAGCCACAGGGTGCCCATGAAGCTGTTTACGCCGCACAGATCGATGTCGTGCGTGGACGGCTGTACGCCGCGCAACACTCCGGTCGACGACGGATCCCATCGATCGCGGACGTAGGCCAGCAACCGCTGCACGGAAGGCCAGTACTGCTGGAGCCAGTCGAGGCCGGCGCCGTTGCGTACCTCGCGATAGGTCTTCAGGACGCTGCCGAGCATCCCGTCCAGGGCCGGCTCGACCGGGCCGCCGATCGGCTTGTCCCACAACTGCGGCAGGTAGGTCGGCGAGATGACCCGATGCGGCAGATAGCCCTCGGGCGCCTGCATCACGTCGTACTCCGTCTGCCGCATACTGCGTTCAAGCTGCGGGAACAGCCGCGCCACAGCTTGGGCGTAGTTCCACACATGAGTGCAGTTGAGCGGGCACGAACCGCCGACGTCGCCGGTCCACATCACCGTGGACGCGCCGAGCACGCCCTCGAACCCGAAGAACGCCCCGTCGGCGGTGACGAAGCACGAGGGGCTTCGCAGGATCGCCGCCTGCGCGGCGAGATGCTCGACGGCTTCGTCGTCGAGGTCGCTCTCGGCGAGGACCGACGTCCAGGCCCGAGTGTCCGCGACCAGGGACTCCCACGAAGAGGCGACATCGGCGGCGACGGAGACGGCGTCGGCGTGCCGCTGTGCGTACGCATTGCCCAGCCAGAACCGGGTCGGCCCCCACTGCGGATTCGGCGGGCCGAACTGCACGAAATTCGCGTACCGATTGGGAAAGTGCCAGGCCAGCAGGACGCGGACGGTGCCGGTCTCGCCCGGCTTGAGATCCAGCACGGCCGCGACCCCGCCGTTCCACGTGCGGCCCGGACCGCTCGGCTCGAAGGTCGGCGCGGGTCCACTGGGCTGGTAGTCGAAGCCGTGCGGGACCACGGTTGAGCTGTCCACATAGAACGCTCGTGAGCCGAGGAAGCCGAGGAATTCATCGGCGTGCTGCCACTGCGGCAGGGTCGCGGCGGAGACCGAGTCGATCGCCAGCACCGCCTGGCCCGCGCCCGGGGCGAGCGGGTCGATCGCGTGGTTGTCCATGACCAGCGACGTCCAGCCGTTCTCCCGCCGTACGCGATTCGTGTTGCCGCCGTAGCCGCGCCCGGTCACGCCGTCGATCGGTGTGGTGCCGTCGTGGCCGACCGGGTTCTGCATCGCCGCGCCGAGCCAGACGTGGGCGTCCACATCCGACGGATTGGTCACCGTGAAGGTGAACATCCCGACCGGCAGCGAGGAACGCGCGACGTCGAGCGGGATCAGCGGGTTGACCGCCGTCAGCCGGACGTCCACCGGCAGCCCCTGATAGTCGATCTCCGCGAACGGATACAGCCCGCGGAACGTCGTCGACTCCACACCCGGGTGCGAGGCCAACAGTTCCCGCTGCCAGTCCGGCACGAGATCGTCGTTGACGAGCGGAGTGGGCGTACCGGGTTCCGCCGGAGCCTGCAGAACGAAGGTCCGGTCGAGCGGCGGCTCGATCTGGCTGACCCGGAGCGCGAAGAACGTCCCGGGCAGCTCACCGCGATGGTTGCCGACGTTCTGCAACTGCCACTGCCGCAGCCCGCCGTCCGCGCCGATCGCGAAGCCGCCGGTGCCGATGCCGCCGACCGGCATCGCGACGAAGCGGCCTTCGCCGTGCGGGATCGGGCGGGCGCGTTCGACGAAAGTCACTTCATCCCCGAAATCCGGATGCCGCCGATGATCTGCTTCTGGAAGGCCAGGAAGAGCAGGATGACGGGCAGCGCCGCCAGCGTCGACCCGGCCATGAGCAGGCCCAGCTCGGACGACCGGTCGGAGCGGAAGGTCGCCAGGTACTGCTGGATCTGGAACAGGTTCGGGTCGGTGATGGTGAGCACCGGCCACACGTACGCGTTCCAGAACGCCAGGAACGAGGTGACCCCGACGACGACCAGCGCGCCCTTCGAGATCGGCGTGAAGATGTGCAGGAAGATCCGCCAGCGCCCGGCGCCGTCGATCAGCGCCGCCTCCTCCAGCGCGACCGGCACGCCCAGGTAGTACTGGCGCAGGAAGAACACCTGCAGCCCGGACGCCGCACCCGGAATCACCAGGACCGCCATCGTGTCGAGCATCCCGAGCTGGGTCACCACGATGAACGAGGTCAGCATGATGGCGATCCCCGGAATGAACATCGTCGTGATGACGACGACCCACAGGGTGCGCTTGAACGCGAAGTCCAGGCGGGCGAAGGCGTACGCCCCCAGGGAGTTGACCACCAGGCTCAGCGCGGCGAACAGCAGCGCCCCGACGAAGGTCACGCCGATCGAGCGCAGGAACGCCGGGTCCTCGAGGATCTGGGTGTAGTTCTCCCAGCGCCAGACCTCCGGGAAGAACTGGAACGGGGTTTGCACGACCTCGGTCTTGCTCTTGAATCCCGCGATCAGCATCCAGGCCAGCGGGAACAGCGCGCTGAGCAGGAACAGTCCCGCCAGCCCGAGTTTGCCCACCGTCACGAGCAGCCGCATCAGCCGTCCACCGCCTTCTCGGAGCGCACCAGCCGGAAGATGATCGCCGACACCGACCCCAGCACGAGGAACAGCAGCAGGGCGGCCGCGATCGGATAACCGGAGTACAGGTCGTTGGTGAAGTGCCGGAAGATGAACAGGTTCGGCAGCGTGGTCGACTCCAGCGGCCCGCCGTTGGTCATCACCAGCGG
>JABFYB010000146.1 GCA_013361475.1 Hamadaea sp. | reverse complement strand
TCGGCGAGCAGGTGCGCCTGGCTGAGGTGCGGATAACGGCCGTCGTAGAACTCCGGGTCCTCGACGAAGCCGCGGGCGAACGAGCCGAGCGCGGAACCGGCCACCAGATAGCGCATGAGCGCACCGATGTGGGTCGCCCGTGCATGCGGCCACCCGGCGTCGACGAGGCCGCCGTAGACCGCGTCGGCCATGGCCAATGCGGCCGGGCGGCGACCCGGACCTTGCGCGAGGAACGGAACGATGTTGGGATGCGCCGCGAGGGCGTCCCGGTACGACTTGCCCCACAGCCGCAGTGCGATCCGCCAGTCGTACCGCCCGAAGAAGGACGTGTCGACCTGCTCGATCACGGCGTCGGCCGCCGCGTCGAGGATCTCGTCCTTGGTGGGGAAGTGGTTGTAGAGCGACGGTCCGCGTACGCCCAGCTCGGTCGCGAGACGGCGAGTGGAGAGCGCGTCGAGGCCCTCCGCGTCGACGATCGCCAGCGCGGTGGCCACGATGCGTTCCCGGCTCAGCAGTGCCGTGCGGGGCCTGGCCATGGACGTCCTCCCGTGATCCGTTGCCTGAACTGTATCGGGCCGGGGTCTGGACGGCGTAAAACTTCCAGCGCTAGTTTAGCGTCATGGACTTCCGGCTCACCGCGGACCACGTCGATCTCCGGGACCTCGCCGCCCGCTTCGTCGACCGCGAGATCATTCCGAACGCGCGCGACTGGGATCGCCGCGAGGCCGTCGACCTCGCGATCGTCGGCGAACTGGGCAAACTCGGCTTCCTCGGGCTCACGATCGGCGAGGAGCACGGCGGATCGGGCGGCGACCATCTGGCGTACTGCCTGGTCATGGAGGAGCTGGGGCGAGGCGACTCGTCGGTGCGGGGCATCGTCTCCGTGTCGCTCGGCCTCGTCGCGAAGACGATCGACGCGTACGGGACGGCGGAGCAGAAGGCGCAGTGGCTGCCCCGGCTCTGCTCCGGCGAGGCGATCGGCTGCTTCGGGTTGACCGAACCGGACACCGGCTCGGACGCCGGATCGCTGAGCACCCGGGCGGTACGCGACGGCGGCGACTGGGTGCTGACCGGCGGCAAGACGTTCATCACCAACGGCACGTGGGCCGACGTCGCTTTGGTCTTCGCCCGGACCGGCGAGCCCGGTCGCAAGGGCATCACCGCGTTCCTCGTCGAGACCGGCCTGCCCGGGTTCGCCCGGCGGGAGATCCACGGCAAACTCGGCCTGCGCGGCCAGGCCACCGCCGAGCTGACCTTCGACGGCGTACGCGTCCCGGACGCGGCCCGCCTGGGCGACGAGGGCAAGGGCTTCGCGATCGCCATGGCGGCCCTGGCCAAAGGCCGGATGTCGCTGGGCGCGGGGTGTGTCGGGATCGCCCAGGGCTGCCTGGACGCGGCCGTCGCGTACGCCCGCGACCGTCACCAGTTCGGCCGGCCGATCGCCGGCCACCAGCTCGTCCAGCAGCTGCTGGCGCAGATCTCGATCGACGCCGACGCGGCCCGGCTGCTCGTCTGGCGGGTCGCCGACCTGATCGACCGGGGTGAGCCGTTCGAGACCGAGGCCTCGGCCGCGAAACTGTTCGCCAGCGAGGCCGCCGTCCGGGCCGCCAACCACGCCCTGCAGGTCTTCGGCGGCTACGGCTACATCGACGAATACCCGGTCGCGAAGTATCTGCGCGACGCCCGGGTCACCACCCTCTACGAGGGCACGAGTCAGATCCAGCACCTCATCATCGGCCGGGCGCTGACCGGGGTCAGCGCGTTCTGAAGGAAAGGCCCACCCCATGACGTCCCTTTCGCTGGCGAGCGTCCTCGCCGAGGCGGCCCGCCGCTACCCGGACAAGGTCGCCGTCGTCGACGGCCCGCACCGGGTCACCTACTCCCAGCTGTGGCGGGAGGCGCTCGGGTACGCCGCCGCCCTGCGCGATCTCGGCATCGGCCCGGACAAGACCGTCGCGGTCGCCGTACCGAACACAGTGGACTTTCCCCGGGCGTACTACGGCGTGCTCGCGGCCGGCGCCGTGGTCGTCCCGGTGCATCTGCTGCTGAACGCGCAGGAGATGGCGTACGTGCTGAAAGACAGTGGCGCGGACCTGCTCGTCTGTCACACCGCGTTGCTGGGCGTGGCCGCGGAGGCCGCCTGGGCCGCGGGCGTGCCGGTGGTGACGGTGGGGCCGGCCTCCGCGAAGGAGGACGCGCCGAGGCGGCTGGAGGAGCTGGACGCCGAGCCGCTGCCCACCTTCGTCTCGCGGCAGGCCGAAGACGTGGCGGTCGTCTTCTACACGAGCGGCACGACCGGATCGCCCAAGGGCGCCCTGCTGACACATCTCAACCTGGTGATGAACGCGACCGTCAACGTCTTCGACGCCAACGACGCCCGGCCGACCGACGTGGTCCTCGGCTGCCTGCCGCTGTTCCACACCTACGGGCAGACCGTCGGCATGAACGGCACCTTCCGGCTCGGCGCGACCCTCGTGCTGCTGGCCCGGTTCAGCGGCGCGGCCGCGATCGACCTGATGCTGGCCGAGAACGTGACCGTGTTCCACGGCGTGCCGACGATGTACATCGGGCTGCTGGAGGCGGCGGCCGGCCGCGAACGGCTGCCGGAGTTGCGGATCGCCGTGTCCGGCGGCGCTTCGCTGCCGGTGGCGGTGCTGGAGAAGTTCACGGAGGTCTTCCAGACCACCATCTACGAGGGGTACGGGTTGAGCGAGACCTCCCCGACGGCGACGACGAACCAGCCCCACTTCGGTACGCGCGCCGGCACGATCGGCCACCCGATCTGGGGCGTCGAGGTGGAGATCGCCCGAGCCGAGGTCGACGACCGGATCGAGTTGCTGCCCACCGGCGAACTGGGCGAGATCGTCATCCGCGGCCACAACGTCTTCGCGGGCTACCTCGGCAAGCCCGAGGAGACCGAGCAGGCCGTGGTCGACGGCTGGTTCCGCAGCGGCGACCTCGGCACGAAGGACGCCGAAGGCTTCATCCGCGTGGTCGACCGGAAGAAGGACCTGATCATCCGGGGCGGCTTCAACGTCTACCCGCGCGAGGTCGAGGAAGTCCTGGCCCGGCACCCCGCCGTCGCTCAGGTCGCGGTGGTCGGCGTACCGGACGACGCGTTGGGAGAGGAGGTCGTGGCGGTCGTCGTGGCCGCCCCCGGTGCGGCGGTCACGGAGGAGGAACTGCTCGCCTGGTCGCGGGAGCAGCTCGGCAAGCACAAGTACCCCCGGCGGGTGCGGCTCGCGACCGAGCTGCCGATGGGGCCGAGCCTCAAGGTGCTCAAGCGGGAGATCCGGCGACAACTCGTCGACGGCACCCTGTAGCCGGCTTTCATGATCATTGCG
>JABFYB010000693.1 GCA_013361475.1 Hamadaea sp. | reverse complement strand
CAGCAGATTGCCGAGGCTGGAGGCGGTGAGGCCCTTGCCCAGGGAGGAGGCGACACCCCCGGTGACGAAGATGTGCCGCGTCGGCTGGTTTGTCGACAGGTTCGTCCGTGCAGAAGGGCTCACTACCCGCTCCCGTGGTCGGTGTTGAAGTTAAGTCCGAACGTGCGGTGGGTGATCACTGCTGGAGATGAACGCAGCATGAAAAGACCGCATGATCCACGGGATTTCACCCTAACACCTCGGAGCCCACGCACGACCCAGGAGGACGCAGATCACACCCCGGGGTGTCGCGCCCGTGTCACGGGACCACCCCGGAGAAGGCCTCCTGCTCCTGCGCGATCGTCCGGTCGTCGGCATGTTCGCGTACCCGCAGAGCACCCAGGGCCACGAGCGGCACCACGGTGGCCGCGGCGGCTCCCGCCACGTTGAGCGCCGCCCCGCCGAACAGGCCCGCCAGCACCGTGGCGAGGGCGACCCCGGTCAAGGCCGCCCGGACGGCCGGATAGACGCCGAACAGCCGTTTGAGCCCGCCCCACGGCTGGAGCAGCGCGAACCAGACGAAGCCCGCCGAGCCCAGGGCGAGCAGGGTGAGCGGCGTGTTGGCGAACGCGGTGATGTTGGACTCGCTGAGCCGGTGCAGGGTGGGCCCGCCGGTGCCGTCGGCGATCTGGCTGAGCATCCGGCCGAGGCTGCCCCGGTCGGCGACCGGGCGGCGCAGGTCGATCAACGCGAACACCACCGTCACGGCGAGCCCGGCCGCGGTCGCCCAGACGACCCGGTTCAACGTCAGCCAGCCGCCGGTGCACACGGCGACGGCGAGGCAGACACCCGCGGTGAGCGCGAGCGCGCCGCCCGCGTCCGCACCCAGGAACGGGTCGCCGACGACGACGATCGCCAGCGCGCCCACGCCGCCGATCAGCCAGGGCCGCCGGCGTCGCGGGGTGATCTGGGCCAGACAACCCGTCGCGAGCAGGACGCCGGAGATGAACACGCCGAGCCCGACCACGCCGAGCCCGGCGTACCGGCCGCCTTCCAGCGCCGAATAGCCGGCGACCCCGTTGAGCTGGAGCCGAGCGCCGGTGGCCAGGTCGAGGGCGACCACTGCGGCGGCGAGCCCGGCGACCACCCCCACCGGGCCGAGGGTTCGCCGGTACGCCGGCAGGAAGACCACGACGAGGGTGACGACGACCATCCCGGCGACGGTCAGCGCCCAGAAGACGAGCCCGGCTTGCGAAGCCCGCCACCAGGGCACCATGCCGGCGGCGAAGGCGGCCGGGATGGCCGAGGCGGACGCGATCAGGGCGATCTCGGCCCACTTCGTCCAGAACGGCTCGGCCCGGCTGGATCGGCTCGGCGACCGGCGCCGCATCCACTCCGGCAGCGGCAGCGCCTTCTGCGCCCGCCCGGCCCGGGTGTACGACCGGCGCATCGCCCAGGCCAGCAGCAGGTACAGGGTGAGCTGAACGACGGCGAGGATCCCGAAGAACCAGCCCGCGATGCCCCGCTGCGCCTTGGCCTGCGCGTCCGCCTGCGCCGGTACGCCGATCGCGCTGGCCAGATCGGCTGGTCGCCCGTCGGCCGGGACGGCGGCCGACCCCCGGAACAGTTTCGCCGGCGCGGGCCGCCCGAGGACGTGCAGGATCGTCGGGGCGAGGTCGATGAGCTGGATGTAGCCGTTGCGCCCGGTGCCCGCCGAGGTGAGCCAGCCGGAGTCCCAGCCGGGGCCGTCGAAGACGGCGACGTGCAGACGCTGGTCGGTGCTGGTGTCGGAGATCCCGGCGACCATGACCGTGCTGCGGGCCGGCCGGGCGGCCAGCAGTTTCGCCAACTGCGCGTCGGCGGCCGCGGCCTGCGTCTTGCGGTCGGCGGTCTCCTTCGCGTCGACCGTGCCCAGGTCGGCGACGGTCAGCACGCACGAGGCCAGCAGCTCGGCCAGTTTCGCCGGATCGTCCGGCAGCCCGGGCTCGTACCGGTCGACCCGGTCGTAGGGGCGTACCGCGGCGATCGCGCCACCGACGCCGATCGCGACGGTGCAGCGTACGGCGTTGGGCAGCGCGCTGGGCACCGCGCCCCACGGGTTCTTGCCGTTGTTGAAGATCACCAGCCGTTGCTCGTCCGGCGGCAGCGACGCGCTCTGCTTGTCCCGGCCCCGGATGACCTCCTGCTCCAGCTGCGGGCACTCGCCGGTCACCTTCGGCGGGTTCGCCGCCAGACTCCGGTACGCGTAGTTCCCCGCGCTCAGCGTCGTCCAGCCGTCGGCCGGGCAGGTCGGGGTGACCGCGGAGCGTACCGACATCGAGCCGATCGACCCGTGCTCGGCGAGCCCCCACAGGGTCGGAGTGCTCACCGCGTCGAGGTCTTCCCAGCGCAATCCCGGTACGCCGGCGACGATGACGTAGTCCGCCCGGGTGTCAGGCTCGGCATCGCCGTCGGCGTGCGCCGGCTGGGCCGGGCTTATCGGGGCGAAAAGGGCGGCGATCAGCGCGAGGAGCGCCACCAGCACGCTCCTCGTCCGGGCCGTCCGCATCAGGCGTGCTCCTCGGCCACCGGTGTGCGATCGGCGAGGTCGGCGTACAGGTCGAGCAGACGGCGCAGCATGTCCCCGGCGGCGGGCCAGCTCGCGGCGCGCGCACGGCCCTTCTCGGCCAGCTCGGCCCGCCGGGCCGGGTCGGCGAAGAGGTCGACGATCGCCGCCCGGATCGCCTCGGCACTCCCGGGCTCGATCAGGACGGCGGCGTCACCGACGAGTTCCGGCAGTCCCCCGACGCCGGTGGCGATCAGCGGCAGCCCGCCCGCGAGTGCCTCCTGGGCGAACAGCTGCCGGGCCTCCCAGTCACTGCTGACGACGCCGACGTCGGCCGCCGTGATCAGGTCGGGAACGTCGTCGCGGTGGCCCAGCAGGCGCACGGGGGCGCGCTCGGCCGAGATCTGGGCGGCCAGGTCGAGATAGGAAGGACCGGTCCCGGCCACCACCACGGTGGCGGACGGCAGCTCCGCACGAAGCTGGGCGGCCGCCTTCACGAGCAGGTCATAGCGTTTCTGCGGATGCAACCGGCCGACCGACAGGATCAGCGGCGCGTCGGCGGCCACGCCCAGCTCCGCGCGTACACCTGTCGGAGAGCGATGACCCGCGGCCCGGACCGGCGCGGCGACCTCCCAGAGTCGCGCGTCGGTCGCGCCCGCGGCCTTGGCCCGGTCGACGAGGTCGGTGGAGGCGCCGAGATTGACCGTCGCCGCGCGGGCGACGATCCGTTCCAGCATCGCGTGCACGCCGCCGCGGACCCCACCGCGCAGCGGCGCGTTGTGCCAGGTCACGACGGTCGGGAGGGCCGGGCGGGCGAGCGCCACCGCGAAGCCGGCCCGCAGGCCGTGGGCGTGCACGACAGCGGGCTGCACGGCCGCGAGGACGCGCCGCAGCGACCGGACCGCCCGGAGGTCGCCGGGCGTCGGATTGGCGGGGATCTCCACCGGGATGAACTGCGCGCCACGCTCGGTGAAGCCGAACCGCGCCTCGGTCATCGCCGGGCCGATCACGGTCACCGCGCAGCCGGCCTGAGCCAGCTCCCCGGCGAGCGCCGCGACATGCTGCCCGATGCCGCCGGTGCTGGTCGCCAGCACCAGCGCGACCGCGCCGTGGAAGTGCTGTTGTGCCACCGTCCACCCTTCCCCTGTGCCCCGTCGTCGCGTGGCCGCCGGTCAGCGCCGGGCGAACCGGCGAACCAGTGCCCGCGCGTCGCCGCCGTCCAGCGGCAGCAGCACGGCCACGAAGACCACGACCACCGCCGCCCCGGCCGCCACTCCGAGACCGATGATCGCACCCACCCCCGACGGAAGCCCGCCGGCGAGCCAGCGCACGCCGTTGCCCGCGGCCGCGCCGAATGCCGCCGCGAGGAGCCCGGCGGCGGCGGCCCGGGTCAACCCGGGCATCGGTGCGCCGCAGCACGATCACCAGGACCAGGCCCAGCACGGTCAGCCCGACCGAGGTGCCCAGGCCCAGCGCGGCGACCCGGGCGGACTCCGGCAGGACCGCGGCCAGGATCGGCATCGCGACGGCAGCGCTGCCCCAGCCCAGGCCGAAGGCGATCGCGGCGGCCCGCTGGCCGCTGCGGGCGTACAGCGCACGGCTGAGCAACGCCGCCAGGCCGTAGCCCAGCAGACCCGGCGCGAACGCGGCGATGCCCCAGGCCAGCCCGCTCGGGTCGGCGCCCGCCGAGAGGAACGCGGCCGCCGGCCCGGCCACCCCGGCCAGCAGCGCGACACCCAGGCAGCTCAGCAAGGTCACGGCTCGCGCGGTGGTCGCCAAGGTCTGGTTGTACGCCGACAGCCGGCCGGTCGCCGCCGACTCCGCCAGCGCCGGGTAGGCCGCCGTCGCCGCCGGTACCGCGAGCACCGCCCAGGGCAGCAGGAACACGGTCTGGGCGACGGTGAACACGAGCGCGGTGCCGTCCGCCTCCGTGCCGTTGGCCAGCCGCAGCGCCACGATCAGGGCCAGCTGCTGGAACGCCACCGTGAGCAGGCCGCTGACGGCGAGCCCTTTCACATCCGGATGGTCGATCTGCCACGACGGCCGCAGTCTCAGCCGCAGGCGGCGCAGCGGGATGAGCAGGCACCCGCTGAGCACCACCACGCCGAGCGTCGTGCCGACCGCCAGGATCAGCACACCCGTCCGGCTCGCCCGGGCGAGATCCGCCCGCGCTCCGTCGTGCGCCGCGAAGAGGGCGTACGCCGTGATCACGACGACGCTGGAGAGCAGGGGCGCGATGACCGGCCAGGCGAACTTCCGATGCGCCTGCAGTACGCCGATGAGCACCACCCCGATGCCGTAGAGCGGAATCTGGACGGCGAAGATCCGCAGCATGAGCGCCCCGGTCTCGTACTGCTCCGGCGTCCAGTCGCGCCCGGCGACGAGCCGGATGACCCAGTCGGCGCCGACGGCCACGAGCACGGCCAACGGGATCAGCCCGGCCAGCACCCAGGTGAGCAGCGCCGACGCCGTACGCGACACCGCCCGGACGTCGCCGTTGGCGACCGCGCCGGCCAGCAACGGCACGACGAGCGCCGCCATCGCGCCCCCGGCGACGATCTCGAAGATGATGTTCGGGATGGCGTTGGCGCTGGCGTAGACGCTGCCGAGGTCGGTCTGGCCCACCGACAAGGTCAGCACCCAGGTCCGGGCGAACCCGACCACGCGGCTGACGACGGTGAGCACCGCTATGAGGGTGGCGGCGCGGGCTATTCGGCTCATCGTCGGCTAATCGTCGATCGGCAGCTTCTCGACCTGAGTGTCTGGTTCATCGGCTTTCATCCGGCCGAACGCGTCGAGCTCCCGGAGACCGGGAGTGCTCTCGATGACCTTCGTGAAGCTGACCTTCTCGCTCGCCGCGGTCAGCCCGGCCAGCACCGCCAGGGCGGCGAACCGCCCCACCGGCCCGGTACGCGCCGCGTACGCCGTGCCGAGGACCGCGCCGAGGGCGTTGGCCCCACAGTCGCCGAGCATCGTCTCCTCGGCCAGATCCGGCGGCAGACTGCCCGCCACCGCACCGAGCGGCCCGGCGACCAGGCCGCCCGTCGTGCCACCGGCCAACGGCGTACCGACGAGCACACCGGCCTTGAGCGCGCGGCCCGGACGTAGGTCGAGCAAATTGAACAGGTTGGCCGCACCCGCGATCACGCCTGCCCCGAGGGCGGTGTCGATCACCGTGGTCACCGCGCCCCGGCCACGCGAGCGCGTCAGCAGAGCGGACGCCACCAGCCCGGCCGCACCAACCCCGGCGATCTTCACGAAACCGCTGGTCACCCGGCCCTCTCGCAGCGCACCCAGGTGCCCTCGGAAGCCCTTGGCCTTGTGCTCCGGGCGTACGCCGACCACGTCGTCGTAGAACCCGACCGCACCCGACCCGAGCCCGGCGACCAGTGCCGCGGTCGCCGCCCGCCCGGTCGGCGCCCCGGCGGCGCTCGTCACGGCGGCGCTGACCGCCAACGCCGGCCCGCCGGCGAGATTCACCGTGCTGCCCCGGAAGTTGGTCCGCTCGAGATCCTTCGACAGGCTCGAAGCCCGCAGCGCGCGCTGAATCCCCTGCGCCGCCACCGCACCCGCACCGGCCAGCGCCAGCCGGCCCAGAATCCGCCCGACCCCCATGATCAGGCGGGCATCTTCGGCATGAGCGAGGTCGCGCCGGAGCCGACGCCGTACTGCCCCGTCTTGCCGACCACCAGTTGCTCCCAGGCCGCCAAGGCGGACACAACCTGACCCTGCGCGGTGTTGGCGTCGTCCACAGTCGACACCGACTTCACCAGCGCCGGATCCGCGCGTACGCCCGAGATGACGTTGCCGTCACCGCCGAGAACCCCGGCCACCACGACCGGTCCGGCCTTGTCGAACTGCACGACGGTGGTCTGCACATTGGCATTCTTGTCCGACGCCGACGTGTCGGTGTAGGGCATGCCCGAGATGATCACGGCCGCCTCGGCCGGCCCGGTGACCTTGCCGTCCACACTGAGGTATCCGGCCTTGTTGAACGCGGTCAGCACCGAGTTCATGTCGGCCGCCGCCACCGGAGGCGTCCGGTCCATCAGCACCGCGGAGAGCAGCGTGCTCGCCAGCTCCTGGGCGTCGCTGCTGGACGGTAGCGCGGTGGCCGGGACGCTCGGCGGCAACGCGTTCTCCGCCAGCTCCATCAGCTCGCTGTCGTTCGACGGGTCGGTGAACTTGTCGTTCAGCGCCACCGTGCCGGTGACCTTCGCGCCCGCGGCGGTCAACTGCTTGGTGACGCCGTCCACGAACTCCCGCCCGGACGGCATGACGACGATGACGATCCGCCGCGAGGTCAGCTTGCCGGTCAGCAGATAGGGAGCGGATTCCGCGACGTAGTCGTCCTTGCGGTTCTGCTCCACCGCCAGCCCGTCCAACTGGTCCCGGAGCTGGCTGTTGGACTTGCGCAGCGAGTTCACCGTCTCGTTCAGGGCGTCGGCCGCCGGCCCGTTGAGCGCCGCCGTCCCGACGACCAGGCCGATGGCCAGCGCGAGAAAGACCGCCGTGAGCGACACGACGTGGTACCTGAAGTTGATCACGATCCCGTATCCCTAGAACAGCCGCTGCACTTGGAACATGAGATTGTCCCACCACTCCGCGACCACAGCGAGATAAGCCTTGCCTACCGTGGAGACGGCCACCGCCGCCGCCATCGCCGCGATCGCCGAAAGCACCAGGAGCAGCAGTGACGAGCCGGAGATGCTCTGCCGGTAGAGCCGGCTGACGCCCTTGGCGTCGACGAGCTTGCCGCCGATGCGCAGTCGCGTCAGGAAGGTCGACGCCATGCCGCCCCGGCCCTTGTCGAGGAACTCGACGAGCGTCGCGTGCGTGCCGACCGCCACGATGAGCGAGGCGCCCTTCTCGTCGGCCAGCAGCATCGCGATGTCCTCGCTCGTCGCCGCGGCCGGGAAGGTGATCGCCGGCACACCGAGCTGGTGCATCCGGGCCAGGCCCGGCGCCCGCCCGTCCGGGTACGCGTGGACGATCACCTCGGCGCCGCACCGCAGCACGTCGTCGGAGACCGAGTCCATGTCGCCGATGATCATGTCGGGCGTGTAGCCCGCCTCGACCAGCGCGTCCGCTCCGCCGTCCACCCCGATCAGCACCGGCTTGAACTCGCGGATGTACGGCCGCAGCACGTCCAGGTCCGCTTTGTAGTCGTAGCCCCGGACCACGATCAGGCAGTGGCGCCCGGCGACCTGGGTGACGACCTCGGGCACGCCGACGCCGTCCAGGAGCAGATCCCGCTCCTGCTTCAGATACTCCATGGTGTTGGCGGCGAAGGCCTCCAACTGCACGGACAGGCCCTCGCGGGCGTCCACCATGGACTTGGCCACGGTCTCGGCGTCCTGCCGGATGCCGTGCGCGACCGGCTCGTCGCCGAGGAAGACGGTGTTCCCCTCGATCCGCAGCTCGTCGCCTTCGCGCACATTCTGGAAGATGCCCTCGCCCAGGTCGTCGAGGAGCAGAACACCAGCCTCGATCAGCACCTGCGGACCGAGGTTCGGATAGCGGCCGGAGATCGACGGCTTGGCGTTCAGCACCGCGCCGACGCCCACCGCGACCAGAGCATCGGCCGCGACGCGGTCGATGTCGACATGATCGATGACCGCTAGATCGCCCGCGCGTAGCCGTCCGACGAGCCGTTTGGTCCGTCGATCGAGCCGTGCGGTGCCGATGATCGTGCCCGGTTCGGCGCCCCGGGACCGGCGCAAGGTGGGTAGACGCATCGGGGCCATCCTGGCATGCCAGCGCCTTGATCGCCTACTCGACATGCTGATCACGGTAGTGGCCAGGGTTTCTCCCGCGAGGGCAGACAGGCCGGAGTCACCCTGCCACAAGTCCGATTTGTCGGGCCGCTCGCACGCTTTACCCGACCCGCCGGGACTCAATTCATGATCAGCGTCGATTCCGCGTTGCTATAACGCCACAAAACTTCCCCTGATCACGGAAGCCGCCGAAACTACGCGCGTTCCCGGGCGGCCACGGCGAGCAACTCCTCGGCGTGCGCGATGCCCAGATCGCTGTCCGGCAGCCCGGCGAGCATCCGGGCCAGTTCGCGGGACCGTTCGGTCTCCTCGACGACGCGTACGCCGCTCGTCGTGATCGCGCCACCGGTGTCCTTGGCCACCACCAGATGCCGGTCGGCGAACGCGGCCACCTGAGGCAGGTGCGTGACGACCAGCACCTGATGGCTGCGCGCGAGGCGAGCCAGGCGCTTGCCGATCTCGACCGCGGCGGTGCCGCCGACACCCGAGTCGACCTCGTCGAAGACCAGCGTCGGGGGCCCACCGACACCGGCGAACACCACCTCGATCGCCAGCATCACCCGGGAAAGCTCACCACCGGAGGCACCCCGCTGCAGCGGCAGCGCCGGCGCGCCCGGGTGGGCGATCAGGCGCAGCTCGACCTCGTCGGCGCCGTCGGCGGTCACCCCGGCCTCTTCCCCGTCGACGACCAGCGACGGCTCACCCCGGCCCGGCGTACGCGGCGACACCACGAACTCCACCCGGGCGTGCGGCATGGCGAGCCCGGCGAGTTCCACGGTGACCTGTTCGGCGAAGGTCCCGGCGGCGGCGATACGGGCGGCGCGCACCTTGGCGGCGGCCACGGCGACCTCACCGGCCAGCCGCAGGCGCTCCCGATCCAGCTCCTCCAGCGCCTCGTCGGAGACGTCGAGGTCGGCCAGGCGCGTCCGGGCGCGGTCGGCCCAGGCGATGACCCCGTCGACGTCGTCGGCGTATTTGCGGGTCAGGCCCCGCAGCGCGGCCCGGCGCTCGTAGATGGCCTGCAGCCGGTCGGGATCGGCGTCGAGGCTGGCGAGATAGGTGGACAACTCGACCGAGACGTCGGCCAGCAGGGTGGCGGCCTCCTCCAGACGCGCGGCCAGCTCACCCAGCACCGGGTCGACCGTCGACTGCGCCTCCAGGCTGCGCCGGGCGGCGTTGAGGAGGCTGTTGGCGTCCTCCGCCTCGTCCTCGCTGGAAATCGCGTGATGCGCCGTGCTGGCGGCCGTACGCAGCCCCTCCGCGTGCTCCAGGCGCTGGGCCTCGATCCGCAGCTCGTCGTCCTCGCCGGCCTGCGGGTCGACCCGGGTGATCTCGTCGAGCCCGAGGCGCAGCAGATCGGCCTCCTGACTGCGTTCGCGGGCGTTGCGGCGGCGGTCGGCGAGGTCGTCCTCAGCCCGGCGCCACGCCGTATGCAGCTCGCGGAACTCCGTCAGCAGCTTCTCGTGCTCGGGACCGGCGAACCGGTCGAGCGACGCGCGCTGCTCCGCCGGACGCAGCAGCCGCAGCTGATCGGACTGGCCGTGGACGGCGAGCACCTGCTCCCCGATCTCGCCGAGCAGGCTGACCGGCACCGAGCGCCCGCCGACGTGCGCCCGCGATCGGCCCTCGACGGTCACCGTCCGGTTGAGCAGCCAGCTGCCGTCGTCGTCGGCCTCGGCGCCCGCGTCCGCGACGCGCGCGGCGACGGCGGCCGCGGTCTGGGTGGGCAGCCGCAGGCGGCCCTCCACGATGGCCCGCCCCGGTTCGGAGCGCACCCGCCCGGCGTCGGCCCGCCCGCCGAAGAGCAGGCCCAGGCCGGTCACGACCATAGTCTTGCCGGCACCGGTCTCACCGGTGATCACGTTCATGCCACGGGTCAGTGGCAGAGTCGTGTCCTCGATGACCCCGAGGCCGGTGATGCGCAACTCCTCCAGCACGACACAGAGATTAGTTCAGGCGTACGACGGTGTCACCCGCCGGGCGTTGCGGCCCGTGATAACGCCAGGTGAACAGGGGTCAGGCCTGGCCGCGCCAGCCGACGACGGGCAGCTCGAACTTGGCCACCAGCCGGTCGGTGAACGGGCGCGGGCGCAGCCGGACGACGCGTACGGGCAGCTCTCCTCGACGGACGGTGACCCGCGCGCCCGGCGGCAGGTCGAACGTCCGGCGACCGTCGCAGCACAGCAGCGCGCCAGTGGTGTAAGGCTCCACTGTGATCACGAACGTGGACGTCGGCGCGGTCACCAGCGGGCGGCTGAACAGCGCGTGCGCGCTGATCGGGACCAGCAGCAGGGCTTCGACCTCGGGCCAGACGACCGGGCCGCCCGCCGAGAACGCGTACGCCGTGGACCCCGTCGGCGTCGCGCAGACCACCCCGTCGCAGCCGTAGCGCGACAGCGGCCGGCCGTCGACGTCGACGAGCAGCTCCAGCATCCGCTCGCGGGCGTTCTTCTCGACGCTGACCTCGTTGAGCGCCCAGGAGCGGGCGAGCTCGATCTCGCCCAGCTCGGCGGTGACGTCCAGGGTCAACCGTTCGTCCACCGTGTACTCACGGGCGACGACGTTCCGGACCGCCTGATCGAGGTCGTGGATCTCCGCCTCGGCGAGGAAGCCGACCCGGCCCAGATTGATCCCCAGCAACGGAGCGCCGTAGGGACGGGCCAGCTCGGCCGCGCGCAGGAACGTGCCGTCGCCGCCGAGGGCGAAGACGATCTCGGTCCCGGCGGCCGCCTCGGGACCGCACACGGGGGTCACGCCGGGCAGGTCGAGATCCTCGGCCTCCTCCTCCACGACGCGTACGCCGAAGCCGGCCGCGAGCAGGTCGGCCGCGACCGTCCGGGCGTGCTCGGTGGAGTCCTTGCGCCCGGTATGCGTCACCAGCAGCGCGTCCCGCCGCTCAGCCATCAGCGCCGCCCTCCCCACCCGATTCCGACACCTCCGAATGTGACACACCGGCCACCCGGGCGACCTCCTCGGGGTCGACCGGTGGGGCGTCGGAGCGGAACCAGAGGAAGAACTCGACGTTGCCCGACGGGCCGGGCAGCGGCGAGGCGACCACTCCGGCGACGCCCAGACCAAGATCCCACCCCGTACGCGCGACGTCCACCACGGCTTCGGCCCGCAGCGCCGGATCGCGGACCACACCGCCGGCGCCCACCCGCTCCTTGCCCACCTCGAACTGGGGCTTCACCATCAGGGCGAGGTCGCCGTCGGTGCACGCGGCCAGGGCCGGCAGCACGAGCCGCAGCGAGATGAACGAGAGGTCGGCGACGGTCAGCCCGACCGGCCCGTCGATCACGTCCGGCGTCAGCGTACGCACGTTCGTCCGTTCGATGACGGTCACCCGGTCGTCCGTCCGCAGCGACCACGCGATCTGCCCGTAGCCGACGTCGACCGCCGCGACGTGCGCCGCACCCCGGCGCAGCAGCACGTCGGTGAAGCCACCGGTGGACGCGCCCGCGTCCAGGCAGCGCCGCCCTTCGACGACCAGCCCCTTCGGCATGAACGCGTCCAGGGCGCCTGCCAGCTTGTGCCCGCCCCGGGAGACGTACTCGTCGGCGACGTCCGCCCCCGTCACGCGTACCGGATCAGCGGTGTCGACCATCGCCGCCACCTTGCGGGCGACCTGACCGCGGACCTCGACCCGCCCGGCCTCGACCAGCGCGGCGGCCTGCTCGCGGGACCGGGCGAGCCCACGGCGAACCAGTTCCGCGTCGAGGCGCAGTCGTCGTGCCATGGTGCTCCGCTCAGGCGTCGTCGATGGTGGACAGCGTCTCGCGCAGCGTGCGATGCGCCGCCTCGTACGCCGCGATCTGCTCCCCCACGGGCAGCTCGGCGGCGTTCTCCAGGGACTTCAGCGCCGCGTCGACGGCCCGGTGGCCGGTCGCGCCGGGCGCGTCGCCGGCGCGGCCGTAGTCCGGCTCGGCCTCGAAGTCCGGTTCCACCGAGGTCACTGAGCGGCCTTCTTGGCGGGCGCCTTCTTGGCCACCGTCTTCTTCGCCACGGTCTTCTTGGCTGCGGTCTGCTTGGCCGCGGTCTTCTTCGCGGGAGCCGACGCGGACGCCGTCTTCTTCGCCGCAGCGGGCTCGGCCTTGGCCGGACCCAGCTTCTCCTCCTCGGCCAGCACCGTCTCCACCGGCGTGGCGGCCGCGGCGGTCTTCTTCGCCACGGTCTTCTTGGCCACCGTCTTCTTCGCGGGCGCGGAAGCCTTCACCGGAGCCGAAGTCGAAGCCGGAGCCGAACCCGAGGCGGACTCCGCGACTGCCAGCTTCGCCTCCAGCTCGTCGACCCGCTGGCGAAGCTCGGTCACTTCCTCCGCCTTGACCAGCCCGACCCGGCCGAGCGCCTTGTCCAGCTCGGTCTGCACCAGCTTGGTGACCGCGGCCCGGTTGGCGTCGGCGCTGGCCATGAGGTCCTCGGCCATCGTCTGCAGCTCGCCGGCCTTGGCGTTGCCCTTGCCGACGATCTCGCGGACGGCCTTCTCCGCCTTCTTCCGCGACGTCTTGGTGAGCCCGTAGGCCATCTCGAGGTACGACCGCCATGCGTCGGCCATCGCCCGCTCCTTTCGTCCACGCGCCGCCGTTCTGCCCGGGACGGCCGGCGCGACAAGTCCATGGGTGGACGGCGGAAGCCGCCCAACAGGAACCAAACTACCGTTCGGCGCTGGACGTGACGGCGAAGAGGGCTGTGAGATCGTCGGCGATGTGCGTCGGGCGCAGCTCCGGGGCCGTCTGCTCGACGTCGGCGCGGCTGCTCACGCCGGTCAGGACCAGCAGGCTGTCGACTCCCGCCCGGCGAGCGCCCGCGATGTCGGTGTCCAGTCGGTCGCCCACCACGAGCGGCCGCTGGGCGCCGGTCAGCCGGGCGGCCGTCTCGAACAGGCCCGGCTCCGGCTTGCCGATCACCAGATCGGGCTTACGGTCCAGCGCGGTCGCGATGACCGACACGAGAGAACCGTTGCCCGGCAAAGGCCCGCGCGGGCTCGGCAACGTCCGGTCGGTGTTCGTGGCGACCCACAGCGCCCCCGCCCGGATCGCCAGGGACGCCTCGGCCAGCTGCCGCCAGCCCACCTCCGGCCCGTAGCCCTGCACGACCGCCACCGGCTTGTCGTCCGCGCCCTCGACCAGACGCAGCCCGGCCTCGCGTACCTCGTCGCGCAACGCCTCCGCGCCGACCACGAGCACCGGCGAGTCCGCCGGGAACCGTCCGGCCAGGGTGGCGGCCGCGGCGCCCGCGGAGGTCAAGACCTCGGCGGCGCTCGCGGCCACGCCCATCCCCGACAACAGGTCCGCGACCTCGCCCGCACGGCGGGACGCGTTGTTGGTCGCGAACATCACGGGTACGCCGCCGGCCCGCAACCGGCCGACCGTTTCCACCGCACCGGGAATCGGCCGGTCGATGAGGAAGACGACGCCGTCCAGGTCCAGGATGACCAGGTCGTACGCGTCAACCAGCCGACCGGCCGAGGTCACGCTCACGTGCCGCGCCGATCAGGGACGCTGCTCGCCGGACTCGGAGCCGGCCGCCGGGCGATCCCCGGGCTGCTCCGCCGGACGGGCGTCGGCGTCGATCTCGTCGTCGTCCTCGTCGTCCACGGCGTCGTCGGCCCCACGGCTGGACTCGTCCTCGTCGTCCTCATCGGACTCGTCGTCCTCGTCCTCGTAGCCGTCGGAGTCCTCGTCGTCATCTTCCTCGTCGTCGAAGTCGTCGTCGTCCTCGTAATCGTCGTCGTCTTCGTCGTCCCGGTCGTCGTCTTCGTCGTCGTCCCGGTCTTCGTCGTCTTCGTCGTCTTCGCGGTCGTCGTCTTCG
>JABFYB010000717.1 GCA_013361475.1 Hamadaea sp. | reverse complement strand
CAGCGCCAAAGAGGCGACGGGGTCAGAGCTGGGTGATCACCAGCAGGAGGTTGCCGCCGAGGAGCACCGAGGCCACGCCCAGCAGCTCCCACGGCAGCCAGCGGTGGTGCACGGTGGCGAAGGCGAGCCCGCCGCAGACGGTTCCGGCGATGCCGACCGACATCACCGTGGGCACCAGCCACTCCGGTCCGGGCTCGAAGACGATCGCGAGGAAGACCCGGATCGCGACGACCATGCCGACGAAGACCAGCAGCGCGGCCCACGCGCTCATGCCGAGCATCCGCGTACTGCCGGGTTCGGGGTCGTCGTGCTCCGGTAGCCGCAGGGCGCGCATCGGGTTTCGGCGTACCGCCTGGATCGCCTCGGCGGGAACCACCGGCAGCGAGCCGACCCGCGCGCGAACGAGCGTCGCGGCCTGGGTTTCACCCGAGGGCTGGGCGGGGGTCTCGGTAAGGGTGTCGATGCGCGTCTCCACGTCTGGCACAACGGCGCCGGGTGTGATGCGTAACGCGCGGCGGTCGAGTAACGCCTGGTCAGGTTGTCACCTTGGCGACATGTTCGAGCAGACCTTACTTAAGGCTGGCGCGCGCGGCGTAGGCTCCGAGCCGTGACGGACACACCGATCGGGATCTTCGACTCGGGAGTCGGTGGCCTGACGGTAGCCCGAGCGATCCTGGACCAGTTGCCACACGAGCGCCTGCTCTATCTGGGAGACACGGCGCACGTGCCCTATGGTCCGAAACCTCTGGCCGACATCCGGCGATATGTCCTCGAATGCCTGGATGACCTCGTGGCCGCGGACGTCAAGATGCTGGTGATCGCCTGCAACTCGGCGGTGTCGGCCTGCCTGGCCGATGTCCGGGAGCGCTACGACATCCCCGTGGTGGAGGTGATCCGCCCGGCCGTCCGCCGGGCGGTGGCAGCGACCCGCAATGGCCGGGTCGGCGTCATCGGGACCTCCGCCACCATCACCAGCCGGGCCTACCAGGACGCGTTCGCCGCCGCCCCGCACGTGACCGTCACCGCGGCCGCCTGCCCGCAGTTCGTCGACTTCGTCGAACGCGGGATCACCTCCGGCCGGGCGCTGCTCGGTCTGGCCAGTGCCTACCTCGAACCCTTGCAGCAGGCCGGCGTCGACACCCTCGTCCTGGGCTGCACCCACTACCCGCTCCTTTCCGGCATGCTGAGCCTCGTGATGGGCGAGCAGGTGACGCTGGTCTCCAGTGCCGAGGAGACGGCCAAAGACGTCTATCGGGTGCTGGTCGAAAACGACATGCTGCGCCCCGACGACGCCCCGCCCCCGCGCCACGAGCTGCGGGTCACCGGTGACGACGAACCCTTCCAGCGGCTCGCGCGGCGCTTCCTCGGCGACTTCCCGGCGGCCCTACCGGACTCCAATCACGCGGGAGTGGCTCGATGAGACTGACGGTGTTGGGCTGCGCGGGCAGCTTTCCAGGCCCCGAGTCTCCCTGCTCGGCCTACCTCGTGGAGGCCGACGGGTTCCGGCTGCTCATCGACTTCGGCTCGGGCTCGCTGTCGTCGCTGCAGCGGTACGCCGGGCTGAACGCGGTCGACGCGATCGTCCTCAGTCACCTCCACTGCGATCACATGATGGACGCCGCGCTCTACGTGGTGGTCCGCCGCTACGCCCCGGACGGCCCCTATCCGCCGTTGCCCGTGTACGCCCCGGCCGGTGCGCCGGAACGGCTGGCGGGTGCGTACAGCGCCGACGAGGGACCGCTCGACGACGTCTACACCTTCTACAGCCTGCAGTCGGGCAGCTTCCCGATCGGCCCGTTCACCGTCACGGTGGATCGGGTGAACCACCCCATCGAGACCTACGGCGTACGCCTGGAGCACAACGGCCGGGTGTTGGCGTACTCGGGAGACACCGCGGTGTGCGACGCCGTCCTGCGGCTGGCCCAGGGCGCCGACCTGTTCCTGTGCGAGGCGAGCTATCTCGACGGCGTGGACAACCCGCCCGGCCTGCACCTGACCGGCCGGGAGGCCGGCGAGGTGGCCACCAAGGCGGGCGTACGCCGGCTCCTCCTCACACATCTGGTGACGGCCTGGGGCAGCGAGGCGGAGACGCTGGAGGCGGCGGTCGGCGCGTTCCAGGGGCCGGTGGAGATCGCCCGGCCGGGCGCCCGCTTCGACGTCTGACGCCGGAACAAAGCCCGCCGTGGGCGGCAATCGGATGAACTGTAGGGTTACGGGCATGACCCGACCCGATGGACGCGCGGCTGACGAGCTTCGTCCGGTGAAGTTGACCCGCGGCTGGAGCATGCACCCGGAGGGCTCGGTTCTCGTCGAGTTCGGCAACACCCGGGTTCTGTGCACGGCGAGCGTGACCGAAGGGGTGCCGCGGTGGCGTAAGGGCTCCGGCCTGGGCTGGGTGACCAGCGAATACGCGATGCTCCCGCGCGCGACGACGACGCGGTCGGATCGGGAGAGCGTCAAGGGCAAGATCGGCGGGCGGACGCACGAGATCTCGCGTCTGATCGGCCGCAGTCTGCGAGCCTGCATCGAGCTGAAGGCGTTGGGCGAGAACTCCATCGTCATCGACTGCGACGTGCTGCAAGCCGACGGCGGTACGCGTACCGCCGCGATCACAGGCTCCTACGTCGCTCTCCATGACGCGGTGACCTGGCTGGCCAACAAGGGCGCGCTGGCGAAGAAGCAGACCGTCGAGTCCACGTTGCACCGTTCGGTGGCCGCGGTCAGCGTCGGTGTCATCAAGGGCGAGCCCCGCCTGGACCTCTGCTACGACGAGGATGTCAGCGCCGAGGTCGACATGAACATCGTCTGCACCGGGACCGGCGACTTCGTCGAGGTGCAGGGCACCGGTGAGGACGGCGTCTTCGACCGCAAGCAGCTCAACGAACTGCTCGACCTCGGCGTGGCCGGTTGCGGCCGGCTGGCCGAGCTGCAGCGTGAGGTGCTGGGCCTGCCGTCGCTGTCACCGACCAGTCTGCTCGCGAAGTTCGGAGGGGACGTCCGCCGATGAGGCTGCTGCTCGCGACCCGCAACCTGAAGAAGCTCGACGAACTGCGCCGCATCCTCGCGGCCTCGCCCGCGCTGGTGGGTGTCGAGCTGATCGGCCTCGACGACGTCCCCGAGTATCCGGAGGCTCCGGAGACCGGGCTGACCTTCGCCGAGAACGCGCTGCTCAAGGCGCGTGAAGGGGTCAAGTACACGGGTCTGCCGACGGTGGCCGACGACTCCGGTCTCGCCGTCGACGCGCTCAGCGGCATGCCAGGCGTGTTCAGCGCGCGCTGGTCGGGCCGGTTCGGCGCCGACTACCCGCACGGCAAGGACGTCGCCAACCTCGAACTGGTCCTCGACCAGACCCACGACGTGGCCGACGACAAGCGCGGCGCGGCCTTCATCTGTGCCGCCGCGCTCGTCCTGCCAGGCGGTGACGGCAACCGAGAACACCTGGTCAGCGGCCAGATGCGCGGCCGCCTGCTGCGTGCGCCGCGCGGTCTGGGCGGCTTCGGCTACGACCCGATCTTCCAGGCCGAGGGGCACACTCGCTCCACCGCGGAGCTCACGGCCGAGGAGAAGGACGCGATCAGCCACCGGGGCCAGGCCTTCCGGGCGCTCGCCGCGGTGATCGCGAAGCAGCTCAAGCCCTAGCTGGTACGCCCCCCGCCTGGTTTCCGCTGGCCGCTTGGTTTCCGCTGGCCGCGTGTTTTCCGCTGGATCAGGGTTCTAGGTCGAATCATGACCCAAGATTCGACCTAGAACCCTGATCCAGCGCTGTCGGGGGAGAGGCGCGTGTACAGGCGGCGCGCGGAGTTGCCGGCCCAGACGACGATGAACACGAACCCGATGATCCCGATGGCGATCGCGAAGCAGGACTTCACGACGTGGCCCCAGCCGTCGGCCCGCGGGTCGACAAAGGGGTAGGGGTACCAGTCCACGATGCCGCCCCGGATCAGTGTGTAGATCAGCCACGCGATCGGGTACGCCAGCCACAGCCAGACTTTCGGAAAACCGACCTGGTGGCGCGGCGGCCGGATCAGCCAGTCGAGGAAGATCACGACTGGGGAGACCTGGTGCAGAACCGAGTTGACCCAGGGCATGGTCGTGCCGACCTGGGCGGCGAGGTTTGACAAGAGCAGGGCGAAGACGACGCCGGTCGTGAAGAGGTAGGTCGTCGCCGCTCCTCGGATCGAATCCCAGCGCAGGCTGTTCCGGTCGGGCCGGATCGCGCCGTAGCCCAGGACCGCCGCTCCGATGAGGTTGCTCTGGATCGTGAAGTAGCTGAAGAAGTTCCCGGTGTCGAGGCGCCCGTCGGCGTTGCTGCTGATCAACTGCGCGACGATGGCGGCGATGATGGCGATCGCCATGATCGCCCGATATGCCCGGACTACGTACTCCACGCTGGTGAGCATCCCCGTTGATCATGGAGTTGTCCGCCTCGACACACCGCCGAGACGACAGTTAACTCCATGATCAACGGGTCGGGTCTGGCGTCAGGCGAGAGGTCCGACCTCGGCTTCGATCGTTTCGAGCAGGGCGCGGCTGGAGATGGTGGCCCGCGCGGAGTCGAGGACCGGGGCGAGGAACATGTCCGGCCCTGGAGTTCCGGCGTACGCCGTCACGGTGGCCAACGCGGCCCGGCCGGCCGGCGACGGGACGAGCGGGGCGCGTAGCTGGAGGCCGCGGCAGGCGGAGAGCAGCTCGACCGCCAGCAGCGAGGTGAGGTTGTCGAGCACGGTACGCAGCTTCTTCGCGGCGGCCCAGCCCATCGAGACGTGGTCTTCCTGCATCCCACTCGTGGGGATGGAGTCGACCGAGGCGGGTGCCGCGAGGCGACGGTTCTCGGCGACGATGCCCGCCGCGGTGTACTGCGCGATCATCAGCCCCGAGTTGACGCCGGGGTCGGGGGTGAGGAACGCGGGCAGTTCGCGGGATCGGGTGACGTCCAGGAGCCGGTCGACCCGGCGTTCGGAGATCGAGCCGACCTCGGCGGCGGCGATGGCGAGGAAGTCGGCGGCGAAGCCGAGTGGGGCGCCGTGGAAGTTGCCGGTCGACTCGACCCGGCCGTCGGGCAGGACGACGGGGTTGTCGGCCACGCTGACCAGCTCCCGGGCGGCCACCGTACGCGCGAACTCCAGCGTGTCGCGGGCGGCCCCGGCGACCTGCGGCGCGCAGCGCATCGAGTACGCGTCCTGCACCGCGTGGACCAGGTCGTCGCGGTGCGAGTCCATGATGGCGGAGTTCTGGAGCAGCCGATGGATGTTGGCGGCGCTGATCCCCTGGCCCGGATGGGGCCGGATCTCGTGGATCGAGGGGTGGAACGGCCGGTCGGTGCCGAGCATCGCCTCGATCGACAGGGCGGCCGTCACGTCGGCCATCGTGAGCAGGTGGCCGAGGTCGTCGCAGGCCATCAGCAGCATGCCGAGCATGCCGTCGGTGCCGTTGATGAGGGCCAGACCCTCCTTGGAGGACAGCTCGATCGGGGCCAGCCCGGCGGTGTGCAGCGCGTCGGCTCCGGCGATGCGCGTACCGTCCTTGCCGAGCACCCAGCCCTCGCCGAGCAGCACCAACGCGCAGTGCGCCAGCGGGGCGAGGTCGCCCGAGGCGCCCAGCGACCCGTGTTCGGGCACCCACGGGGTGACGTCGTGGTTGAGCAGGTTGACGAGCGCTTCGGCCACCAGGGGGCGTACGCCGGACCGCCCGAGCGCCAGCGACCGCACCCGGAGCAGCATCATCGCCCGGACGACCTCCCGGGGCATGGGCGCGCCGATGCCGGCGGCGTGCGACCGGATCAACGCGTGCTGGAGTTCGGCCCGGCGTTCCGGGGCGATGAAGGTGTTGGCGAGCGCGCCGAACCCCGTCGAGACGCCGTAGACCGGGCGGCCGTCGCGTTCGATTCCGTCCACGATGGATCGGCTGGCCGTCATCGCGTCGACGGCGGCCGGGCTGAGCGCGACGTGGGCGCTGCCCCGGGCGACGGCCAGGACGCCGGCGGCGCTGACGCCGTCCGGTTCGACAGTGACGATCATCGAACCCACACTCCTTTGTGCAGTACTTGTCTTACGAGGGGCACACCGGGCCGGTAGGCCAGATGCACGGAACTCGGCGCGTCGAGCACCATGAGGTCGGCGTACGCGCCGATGCCGAGGTGGCCGACGTCCGAGCGGCGCAGGGCGCGGGCCCCGCCCGCGGTCGCCGCCCAGATCGCCTCGGCCGGTGTCATCCGCATGTCGCGGACGGCCAGGGCGATGCAGAACGGCATGGACGAGGTGTAGGACGAACCCGGGTTGCAGTCGGTCGCCAAGGCCACCGTGGCCCCGGCGTCGAGCAGACGCCGCGCGTCCGGAAAGGGCGACCGGGTGCTGAACTCGGCCCCCGGCAGCAGCGTGGCGACGGTCGACGAGCCCGCCAGCGACTCCACGTCCGCGGCCGACAGATGGGTGCAATGATCCGCGCTGGCCGCGCCCAGTTCGACCGCCAGGCGTACGCCGCCGCCTTCGGTGAGCTGGTTGGCGTGGATGCGGGGCAGCAGCCCCTCCGCCATTCCGGCGGCGAGCACCGTCCGGGCCTCGTCCACGTCGAACGCCCCGCGTTCGCAGAAGACGTCCACCCACTTCGCGTGGGGCGCGCACGCCCGCAGCATCTCGCCCGAGACCAGCTCGACGTAGGAGTCGCGGGGGACGTCCGGCGGCACGACGTGCGCCCCCAGGAACGTCGTCTCCGTGGTGAACTCCGAAGCCACCCGCAACGACCGGGTCTCGTCGGCGACGCTCAACCCGTACCCGCTCTTGATCTCGACCGTGGTGGTGCCCTGCCGGCGCATCTCCTCGACCAGGCGCTCCACGTTCGCGTGCAACTGAGCGTCGGAGGCCGCGCGGGTGGCCGTCATCGTGGTGCGGATCCCGCCGCCCGTGTAGGGCTCGCCCGCCATGCGGGCGGCGAACTCGGCCGCCCGGTCCCCGGCGAAGACCAGGTGCGCGTGGCTGTCCACGAAGCCGGGCAGCACGGCCGCGCCCCGCGCGTCGAAGACCTCGTCGGCGGCGTGCGGGCTGCTCGCCGGGCCGACCCATTCGACGCGGTCGGTCACGATCATCGCGGCGTCGGTCAGCGTGCCCTCGTCGGAGTGCGTCGTCAGCTCGCCGATGTTGGTGATCAGAAGAGAGCGCACACCGTCTCCTGGAGTTCCCGGGCCACGTCGATCGAGACGTGGCGGCCGTCGGCGACGATCACCCGGCCGTCGGCGACGACGTGCGTGATGTCGGCCGCGCCGGCGGCCATGAGCACGCCGGCCGGATCGATTCCCGCCGTACGCACAGTGCCGAGGCTGATGGTGACGAGGTCCGCCCGCGCGCCGACGGCCAGCCGCCCGGCTGACGGCCAGCCCAGCGAGGCGTGCCCGGTGGCGGTCGCTGCGCTGAGCAGCTCCTCCTGCGTGAAGTGGCCCCGGGCCTGGGCGGAGAGGCGTTCGTGCAGTTCGAGCGCGCGCGCCTCTTCGAGGAGGTCGATGACGGCGTGCGAATCACTGCCCAGCGTCAGGCGTACGCCGGCGTCGGCCAGAGCGCGGGCGGGGCCGATCCCGTCGCCGAGATCCCGCTCGGTCGTCGGGCAGAAGCAGGCGTACGTGTCGGCCATCAGGTCGATGTCGCCCTTGGTCAGGTGGGTGGCGTGCACGGAAGTGAAGGTCTCCTCCAGCACGCCGTGGCGGTCGAGCAGCTCGGTCGGCGTACAGCCGTAGGCGGCCCGGCAGGCGGCCACCTCGTCCACCTGCTCGGCGACGTGCGCGTGCACGGGCAGGCCGCTGGTCAGCTCGGTGAACTCCGAGAGCACGGCGGCCGGCACCGCGCGTACCGAGTGCAGGGCCGCGCCGATCATCGAGTGCGGCTTGGCGGTCAATGCGTCGAACCGGCCCCACCAGGCGTCGAGCGAGCCGTCGCCGAAGCGCAGCTGCGGCCCGGCGAGCGGCTTGCCGTCCACCGACGACTGCAGGTACAGCGTGTCCAGCAAGGTGATCCGGATGCCCGCGTCGGCCGCGGCGGCGACCAGCGCCTCGCCCATCGCGTTCGGGTCCGCGTAAGGCTTCCCGCCCGGCTGGTGGTGCAGGTAGTGGAACTCGCCCACGCAGGTCACGCCCGCGAGCGCCAGCTCCGCGTACACGGCGCGGGCCAGCCGGTGGTAGCTGTCCGGGTCCAGCCGGTCCGCGACCTGATACATCTGCTCGCGCCACGTCCAGAAACTGCCTTTGCCCATGTGGGTACGCCCACGCAGCGCCCGATGAAACGCATGCGAATGGGCATTGGCGAACCCGGGTATCGTCAGGCCCGCCAGTTTGGGGACATGGTCCTCCGTCCACCCGGTCGGCTCGGCCCGCACGATCTTGCCGTCCTCGATCGCGATCAGCACGTCGGCCTGGATCCCGTCCGGCAGCCAGGCGTACTCGCAGAGGTAGTGGCTCATCGGCATGACAGCTCCTCCAGCACATCCGCGAGCGCGCGTACGCCCGCCGCACAGTCGGCGTCGGAGGCGTATTCGGCGGGGGAGTGGGAGACACCGGTCGGGTTGCGGACGAACAGCATCGCCGTCGGCAGGTACGCGCTGAGCACCCCGGCGTCGTGCCCGGCGCCGGTCGGCAGCACCGGCGCGTCACCGAGCAGCGCCGCGATCCGGTCGCGTACCGCCACGTCGAACTGCGTCTGTCCGCTGACCGACTCGGCGGCCAGGCTGACCTGCGTACCATCGCGGGCTGCTCGGTCGGAGGCTCGGGCCGAGACCGCCGCGACCAGCTCCTCCACGGCGGAGGTGGTGGCCGCCCGCGCGTCGAGCCAGGCGCTGACGCGGGCGGGAATCGCGTTGGTGGCGTTGGGTTCCACGGCGACGCGGCCGATGGTGGCGTGACAGCCGCGCAGCCGGGCCTCCTTGTTCGCCGCGAGCACCGTGTACGCGAACGTCAGCATCGGGTCGTGCCGGTCGGCCATGAGGGTGGTGCCGGCGTGGTTGGCCTCGCCTGTGAAGTCCAGCCGCCACCGCCCGTGCGGCCAGATGGCACTGGCCACGCCGACCGCGCGATCGGAGTCCACGAGGGAGCGCCCCTGCTCGACGTGCAGCTCGACGAAGCAGCCGAACCGGGCCAGCAGATCGGGGCGGTGTCCCTTCGGCGTCGCGCCCATCGCCTCGGCCAGCGTCACGCCGTCGCGATCCCGGAGGGCCGCCGCGGTCTCGGCGTCGACCGCCCCCGTGAGCAGCCGCGACCCCAGGCAGGCCAGGCCGAACCGGGAACCCTCCTCCTCGGCGAAGACGCCGATCGCGATGGGCTTGACCGGGGTGACCCCGCGCGCCCGCAGCTCGTCGACGGCGAGCAGCGCGCTGACCACACCCAGCGGCCCGTCGTACGCCCCACCGTGCGGCACGGAGTCGAAGTGACTTCCCGTGAGGACGGCGTTCGTACCAGTGCCCCACCAGGCGAACAGATTGCCGTTGCCGTCCTCCTCGATGATCAGATCACGCTGGGCGGCCTGATCCTTGAACCAGTCCCGGAGGTGCTGCTCCGGCTGAGTGAAGGCGTAACGCAGGTAGCCCAGGGTGTCGGGGTCGCGCCCGATCGGCGCGATCTCGTCCCAGAGTTCCCGGAAACCCATCACCGCTCCCGCATGGGCACGCAAACGCCGCGCTCCTCGGCGACCGTCTCGGCCAGGTCGTATCCGGCGTCGACGTGCCGGATGACGCCCATGCCCGGGTCGTTGGTCAGGACGCGTTCGATCTTCTGGCCGGCCAAGGCGGTGCCGTCGGCGACGCAGACCTGTCCGGCGTGGATCGAGCGGCCGATGCCCACGCCGCCGCCGTGGTGGATGCTCACCCACGACGCGCCGCTGGCTGTGTTGACCAGGGCGTTCAGCAGGGGCCAGTCGGCGATGGCGTCCGAACCGTCCAGCATGGACTCGGTCTCCCGGTACGGCGAGGCGACGCTGCCGCAGTCCAGGTGGTCCCGGCCGATGACGACGGGGGCCTTGAGGGTGCCGTCGGCGACCATCTCGTTGAACCGGACGCCGGCCTTGTCCCGTTCGCCGTAGCCGAGCCAGCAGATGCGGGCGGGCAGCCCCTGGAAGGCCACGCGCTCCCCGGCCATGGTGATCCAGCGACGCAGCGACTCGTTCTCGGGGAACAGGTCCAGCACCGCCTGATCGGTGGCGGCGATGTCCGCCGGGTCGCCCGACAGCGCCGCCCAGCGGAACGGTCCCTTGCCCTCGCAGAACAGCGGCCGGATGTACGCCGGCACGAACCCGGGGAAGGCGAAGGCGTTGGAGAACCCGCCGAGCCGCGCCTCACCGCGGATGGAGTTGCCGTAGTCGAACACCTCGGCCCCGGCGTCCTGGAAGCCCACCATCGCCTCGACGTGCTTGGCCATGCTCTGGCGGGCCCGGTCGGTGAACTCCTCCGGCTTCTTCGCCGCGTAGTCCGGCCCGTCGGCCAGGTCGATGCCCTCCGGCAGGTACGCCAACGGGTCGTGCGCGCTGGTCTGGTCGGTGACGATGTCGATCTCGACGCCCCGCCGCAGCAGTTCGGGGAAGACGGTGGCGGCGTTGCCGACGACGCCGACAGACAGCGCCCGCTTCTCCCGCTTCGCCTTCGTGACCCGCTCGATCGCGTCGTCGAGGTCGTCGGCGATCTCGTCCAGGTAGCGCGTCTCGACGCGCCGCCGGAGCCGGTGCGGGTCGACGTCCACGATCAGGCACGCGCCGCCGTTCATGGTGACCGCGAGAGGCTGCGCGCCGCCCATGCCGCCACAGCCCGCGGTCAGCGTCAACGTGCCGCTGAGAGTGCCGCCGAACCGTTTCGCGGCGACGGCGGCGAAGGTCTCGTAGGTGCCCTGGAGGATGCCCTGGGTGCCGATGTAGATCCACGAACCGGCGGTCATCTGGCCGTACATGGTCAAGCCGAGCTTCTCCAGCCGGCGGAACTCCGGCCAGGTCGCCCAGTCGCCGACGAGGTTCGAGTTCGCCAGCAGGACGCGTGGCGCCCACTCGTGCGTACGGAACACCCCGACGGGACGGCCCGACTGGACGAGCATCGTCTCGTCGTCCTTCAGCGTGTCGAGCGTACGCACCAGGGCGTGGAAGCTCGGCCAGTCCCGGGCGGCCTTGCCGGTGCCGCCGTAGACCACCAGGTCGGCCGGGTTCTCCGCGACCTCGGGGTCGAGGTTGTTCATCAGCATCCGCTTGGCGGCCTCCTGACCCCAGCCCAACGCGGTCCGCTGCGCACCCCTCGGCGCCCTGACAATCGGCGTCGTCACTGCGTTCCTCCGTCTCCCTCGCTGCTTTCTGCGCGATCATGAACTTGTGGTCGTGATCGACCGGTGTGTCGTGTCCGCAGCGCCCTGATCGACTCCGCGGCGCAATGATCAATCCACGAAGACGCCGCGCCGGGCGGCGGTGGTCTCGAAGTCCTCCAGCCTTCGCTGGGTCTGCCCCGGGTCGGCGTCGGTCATCGCCTGCAATACCACCATCGTCAACACCATCGGGGCCGTATGCAGGTCGAACACCAGATCCGAGCCGACTGCGGCGGGCAGCGTGAGGTCGGCGACCTCGCCGACCGGGCTCAATTTCGAGTCGGTGATCACCACCGTGGTCAGCCCGAGTTCTCGCGCCAACCGAAGGGCTTCGACCGATTCGCGGGGATACCTCGGCAGGACGACCGCGAGCAACGCGGTCGCGCCGGCCTCCCGAGCCTGCTCCAGGCGGTCGGCGAGCATGCTGCCGCCTTCGGTGAGCGGCCGGACGTCGGGGTGGATCTTGGCGGCGAAGTAGCCGAAGTAGCTCGCGATCGGGGCGGCCGCCCGCAACCCGAGCACCGGCAGCGGGCGGGAGCCCGTCAGCACCTGCGCCGCCTGGGTGATCGGCGACGGGTCCAGCAACTGGTCCGCCAGCCGGGTCAGGTTCGCGATCTCCCCGCGTACGGCGAGCTGCAGATCGTTGGCGGCCGGCTCGACAGCGTCGGCGGAGTCGGCGGTCAGCTCCCGCAGACGGCGGCGCAGCGCCGGGTACCCGTCGTAGCCGAGCGCCATCGCGAAGCGGGTCACCGACGGCTGGCTCACCTGGGCCAGCTCGGCGACCTCGGAGGCGGTCAGGTGAGCCGCGTGCGCGCCCTGGTCGACCAGGGACCGGGCGATGCGGCGCTGGGTCGGCGTCAGGCGTACGCCGTGCACGAGATCCGCAACATTCACGGCGGGACTGTATGCATATTTTCATTCAGCCCGCAAGACGCCCTGCAGGTTTTGCGAAATTTACTCCGCTTTGTTCGTCGAGTCCCTAGTCTGCGGTCATGGCGAAATTCGAGATCTTCAAGGACGTACGCGGCGAGTACCGGTGGCGGCTCCGCTCGGCCAACGGCCAGATCTTCGCGATCGGCGGGGAAGGCTTCAAACAGAAGTCCGGCGCCGAGAACGGCATCGCAGCCGTCAAGCGGGACGCCGTGGCCGCCGAGATCACCGATCTCAGCGACAGCCCCCTGGCCACCACCATCAGCTCGAAAATGGAGCCGGGGATGGCGAAGAAGAAACTCCCGCCGCCCATGTAGTCTCCCCGCGTGGCAGACCTCAGCATGGCGGGCACCCTCGGCGAGCGCATGGGCATCCAGCTCGTCGAGGCGACACCGCAGCGGATCGTGGCGACCATGCCGGTCGACGGCAACACCCAACCCTTCGGGCTGCTGCACGGCGGGGCGTCGTGCGTACTCGCCGAGACGCTGGGGTCGATCGGGGCCACGCTGCACGCGCATGAGGTCGGCCAGGCGTACGCGGTGGGCGTGGACATCAACGCCACGCACCACAAGGCCGCCCGGGCCGGCGTCGTGACCGGGGTGGCGACGCCGCTGCGGCTCGGCCGCAACGTCGCCACCTACGAGATCGTCATCACCGACGAGTCCGGCGACCGCGTCTGCACAGCCCGCCTCACCTGCATGCTCCGCGACCGCTGACCCGGCCGCGCCGCTGACCCGGCCGCGCGTCCAAGATCGGCGCAGGATCACGGTTCCCGGCCGAATCATGGTCCAAGATTCGACCGAGACCCCTGATCCAGCGCCCAGCGGGCGAGCGCGAAGGACTATGCGGTGCTGACGGCGCTGATTGCGTGGGCTTTGCCGAGGTTGCCGCTCACGATCGTGAAGACGAACGTCGGTCCCGCGCCCGCCGGCAGCTGCTCGATGCGGACGGTCGAACCGCTGACCGAGGTCGTGTAGCCGCTCGGCACAGTCTTGCCCTTGAGCGCGCTGGTCACCGAGGACGAGCCCAGCCGGGCCATGCGCTGCTGGTTGCCGCCTTGCCAGGCAGACAGGAACGCGCCCACGTACGCACCCGCGTCCGACGGGTACGTGGTGCGTGACAACAGCGCCTGGGTCGCCGCGGTCGGATGCCCGAGCTGGGTGTTCACGAGCGAGATCAGGACCTCGTCGCCGTGGGCGTTGCGGAAGACGCACTCGCTCGTCTCACCGCTGGCGGTGCAGTCGATGTAGGTCCAGTCGGCGTTGGGGTAGCCGTTGTCCTTGATCTGCTGCACCGTCGCCTGGTTGGCCAGCAGGTCCAGGCGGCTGCTGTTCTTGTTGCCCCAGGCCGCCAGCAGCGCTTGGGCGTACCCCTTGGCTGTCGTGGGGATGGTGAACGTCGAGCCGCCGGTCTTCGACGAGCCCGGTGTGGGGCTGGCCGCCGCGGAGGTGGTGGGGGAGGCGGACGGTGAGTCCGACGGGCCTACCGTGGTCGTGACCGATGGGGCCTGGCTGGACGGCGTGCTGCCGGAGCACCCGGCGAGGGCGAGTGCGGCGAGCACGGTGGCGAGGCGGAGGGGGAGGCCCGTCATGGCGGTCAGGATAGGAGCCCGGTCGACGTTGTTGATCGATCCGTCCGAAACCTGTCAGACCCGTACGCGATGATGGCCGGGTGAAGGTGGTCGACGTCGACAGCACCCGGTGGGCCGACCTCGCGAACCTGTTCGGGGCGAACGGCGCCTACTCGGGCTGTTGGTGCATGTGGTGGCGGCTGTCCGGCAAGGAGTTCAGCGCGAACGGCAACGTCGGGAACCGGGCGGCACTGGAGGCGCTGGCCGAGGCCAACGCGCCACTGGGTCTGCTCGCCTACGACGACACCGCCGCAACCGACAGCGCCAGAACC
>JABFYB010000329.1 GCA_013361475.1 Hamadaea sp. | reverse complement strand
GAGGCGCGGGCCGCGCAGGAGGCGCGGGCGGGCGTGCGCGCGGCGGAGCAGGCCGCGCGAGGGTCCGCCGTCAGGGGCGCATGCCGGCGAGGGCGAACCCGAGCATCCGGTCGGCCTCGGCCGCCGATCCAGCCTCGCGCAGCCAGGCCGCCGCGTTCATCAGGGCGAACACGTCCTGCCCGCCGACGTCAGCCCGGATCTCCCCAGCCTCCCTGGCCCGAGCGGTCAGCCCTTCGCCGATCTCCATCATGCGTACGCAGCTGGCGTGCAGCTCGGAAGCCTCATCATCGGCTCCGCCGACGAGTTCGGCCGCCAATCCCTGGTACGCCGCAGCATGCTCGACGACGGCACGGATCCACTGCTCCAGCCCTTCTGAGGCGGATGACGTCAGGAGCCGATCACCCAGCTCGAAAAGGGTCTCGTTGCGTTCGCGGAGCAGCGCGCCGAGCAGCGCGCGGCGGTTCGGGAAGTGCCCGTAGAGCGTGCCGATGGCGACTCCGGCCGAACGGGCGATGCGTTCCAGCGGCGCGTCGACGCCGTGCTCCCGGAAGGCCGTTTCCGCGGCGGCGAGCAACCGTTCGTAGTTGCGCTGGGCGTCGGCGCGCGGCATCCATCCCCCTCTGAACTCGAGGCCTCCCAAATCAGGGCTTGCTTAGTCGAGAGTACCTCAGGTTATATTCCGAGGGTCCCTCGACTTACCGTGAAAGCAGGACCCAGTGATCCTCGTGACCGGCGCCACCGGCTCGATCGGCCGCCACCTCGTACGCCGCCTCACCGACCTCGGCGTCCCGTTCAAAGCGCTGGTCCGCGACCCCGCGACCGACCTGGCCTGCGACCTCGTGGTCGGCGACTTCGACGACCCCGCCTCGATCGCGCGTGCACTGGAAGGCGTCGACCGGCTGTTCCTCAACGGCGGTGGCGCGATCCCCGTCGAGGGACCGCAGCCGATGGTCCGCCAGCAGATCACCGCGATCGACGCCGCCGTCGCCGCCGGAGTGTCCACAATCGTCAAAGTCTCCGTCTGGGGCGCCAAACCGGGCGGGAAACTGGCCGAGGGCGCGCACTGGGAGATCGAGCAGCACCTGAAGGCGTCGCCGCTGGCGTGGTCTTTGCTCCAGCCCAGCGGCTTCATGCAGAACTTCCGCACCGGCGCGGGGACGTTCACCGACGACGGCGCGCTGATCGGCCTGGCGGGCGACTGGCGCGTCTCCTACATCGACGCCTTCGACATCGCCGCCTGCGCCGCCGAGCTTCTCTCACCGACGCGTCTGGCAGGCTCGCATCGCAGCAATGAGACCTACGTGCTGACCGGGCCGCAGGCGCTGACCCAGTCGGAGATCGCCGAGAAGCTCGGCGTCGGCACGCTCGCCCTGACGGCATCCGAGATGGCCGCGCGCCTGACCGGGCTCGGGCTGCCCGCCCAGTTCGCCGCCGACATCGTCGACCTGTGGCAGGAGGTGGCTGCCGGATCCCTCGCCGCGACCACGTCAACCGTGGAAGAGCTGACCGGCCGGCGGCCGCGTACCTTCGACGAGTTCCTCGCCGCCTGACCCTGCACCCGGTCCGTTGGGGCACTGGATCAGGGGTCTCGGTCGAATCTTGGCCGATGATTCGACCGAGAACCCTGATCCAGGGCAGTCCAGGGCAGTCCAGCGCCCAGCGCCAGCCAGCGCGGCCCAGCGCGAGCCAGCGAGTCAGGCCGCCGCCTGTTCGACCTCCAGCAGGCTGGTCTCGTGTCGCTCCGCCTCGTACGCCGCCTTGCCCCCACGCAGCCCGAAGAGCCGCTTGGACAGCAGGATGTAGACGACGGCCGCGATGTTGATCACCAGCGCGCCGATGCGTACCCAGGTGACGCGTTCGGTCAGCTCGTAGATCTCGATCGGGATGAACAGCGACGTCGCCACCACCGCGAAGTATTCGCCCCACCGCTTGAGCAGCCACAATCCGGTGCCTTCGATGAGTTGCAGGACGCCGTACACGATCAGACCGAGGGCGATCCAGAGCAGCCACTTCGACTGCGCCTCGATGACCGTCCGCAGAGTATGCACAATGGACGAATCTTCGAGGTTGTAGTTGATCTTTTGGGAAATCGGCTGCAGCAGCGGCAGATCCTCGTGGAAGGCACGCTGCACCGCGTCCTGGTGGCTGCGGAACCGGATGACGCCATAGGCAGCCAAGAGAACCAGCAGTCCCTTGGCGAACCGTTCGACGGCGAGTAGTCGCAGGATCACGGTGTCGCGGAGCGCCCGACCCCGCAGCACGATGGGAGCGTCGCTCGCCGGGCCTTCGGCCTTCGGCTCGCCGACCACAAAATCGCCGCACCGCAGACACCGCCAGGCGGCCCCGATCGGGGTCTCGGCATGCAGCCGTTCACGCAGCTCAGGCTCGGTCGGGGCGTACGTCTCATGCCCCCGGCGACCACACGCGCGCAGATTCCAGTCCACGGGCCGAAAGGTATCGCACCGGCACCACGGAGGTGCGCTCGCTCGTTGAACCCGGCAGAATGCTTCCCGTTGTGTCGGCTCCCGCTCGCGCCTTGGGTGAGGACGGCGGCGCGACGGCCAGTGTCGGTGCCCCTTGGGAGGATCATCCCGTGACCGAGACCCCCGACCGCTACTCGGACCGGAACGCCCCGCAGCCGGCGGGTGCCGTTTCCGCCATCCGGGCGGCTCGTCAATGGCCCGTGTTCAAACCCGACAAGCGCAGCAACTTCTGGATCAACACGCTGCTGACCATCGTGGCGATCGCCGCCTCCTACGGCGCGGCCCTCGGCCAGGCCGGCTTCGCCGAGCTGTATCTGGGCATGCACGGCCCCGAGCGGTACGTCGTCTTCCTCATCATCGAGGCGACCGCCGTGGCGTTGATGCTGCTGGCGAACCAGACGGCACTGGCCGGTGACTCGGCGGGCGGCCTGTGGACGCTCGTCTGGATCGTCACCGCGGGTGCGGTCACGATGCAGATCGTCCACGCCAACGCGATCGGGCAGCCCGAGGCCGCGATGGTCTACGCGACCGCATCGGTGCTGACAGTCGTGCTCTGGCGCGCCAAGACCCGCCGTTCGCTACGGGACCGGCTGCGCGCCGCGGGCATGATCGAGGACCCGCTGCCGCGCTACCGGCCGGTTCGCTGGGTGCTGCGGCCGCGCGAGACCTTCCGCGCCTGGTATCTGGCCCTCGGCGAGGGCGTCTCCGACCCGGCCACCGCGATGGACATGGCCCGCGCCGACCGGCTCTACCACCGGTCGGCCAAGACGGCCCGCGAGGCGCTCAGCCGCGCCCGTCGCGCCCGCCAGCCGCTGCCCGACCTCACCGACCAGCAGCATGTCGTGCCGCCGTGGCGGGTCACTCACCCCGACGCGCGG
>JABFYB010000359.1 GCA_013361475.1 Hamadaea sp. | reverse complement strand
ATGGCGCGCGCGGCTCGCTCGGCACCGGCCGAGCCGGCCGGCTCGCGGCGTCCACCGGCCAAACGCGGTACGCCGAGCCAGCGCCGCCGCCCGGCGCCCGACCAGCCCGTGCTGAGCAAACAGCACGCGTCGTCGCGGGCGATGGGCGCGCGACGGCAGGCTCGCCGCGACAGCCGTTAGTGCTTCGCCGCCGGTGTTCGGCGCAGCAGAGACAGTGCGGAGACGATGGCCCAGGTGCCCTCCAAGAGGAGGAAACCCCAGGACCGCTGATCCAACGCGATCACGGCGAGCACGCCGGAACCGGCGAGGTTGAGCAGGAGATAGGTCCGGGAGCGCAGGTCGAGCCGACCGGCTTGCGCGGCGGCGAAGGCGGCCAGGATCAGCAGCGATCCGCCGATTTCGATGAAATCAAGAAGAGTCATGGCGTCTGCGCGCCGTCTTCGCGGGGCCGGGTACGGCGTGCTCTCGTCCGGGGCGTCGCAGACCGCGAGCGCCGTGATCAAGGATAGCTCACGGATGCGGCGCGCAGGTCCGGCGTACGTAGCTCTCCTGCCAGGGCAGCTCGTAGGGGTCGTGGCCGCCGGTGAACGAGTACGCCGTCGGCGCGTCGGGATTCGGCATCGACTCCGGCACGACGTAGACGGTCTGCACACCCCAGGGGCGGTGGATGCGGACCGGCAGCGGCCAGTCGCCCCGGACGTAGTCGCGGCAGTCGGCGACGGCGTACTCCACATGCAGGGTGGTGACCTCGCCGGGCTGCACGGTCTTGGGCTCCGCCCACGCGTCGAGCAGCGTCAGCGCCTCACCTGCCCGCCCGATCCCCTCGATCGTGATCGGCACACGGCCGTCGTTGCGGACCCCGAAGGTCACGTCGAACCGCATCGGGCTCAGCGTCGCCGAGGCCGCGAAGCTGCCGTCGGGGGTCAGCGGGTCGGTGAGCGTCCGCCAGCCGACGACGACCGTGCCGGCGGCGAGCGCCGCGACGACAAGGCTCGCCAGGAGCAGCCAGAACGCCCGGCGGCTCAGGCGCCCGGCGTCGCGGTCGAGGGTCTGCCACACCTCGTCGGGGAGCGTCATGCTGTGCAATGTAGCAAGACATTGCTACATTGGGGAGGTGACTCCATGGTGGATCATCCCGGCCGTCCTCGTCGCGCTGCCCGCCCTGGCGGCGGCCTATCACGCGTACGGGCCGATCAGCCGGTCGCGGCTGACGGCGTTCGCCCGCCGGCACGAACTGGCGATCACGACGGCCAACGGCGATCGGGTGATCCGCTATCTCGCGGTGACTCGCCGATGGCGCAGCGCCGGGCTGATCGCGGGCTGGGCGATCGCGTTCGCCGTCGAGCTGCCGCAAGGCCGGTTCTCCTTCAACCCGCTGGTGCTCTTCGCGGGCTGGTTCGCCGGTGCGCTGGCGGCCGAAGTCCACCTCGCGGTCGGCGTGCACGGCCGCCGTCGCGTCGCGTCCCTCGTCCCGCGTACGCCGAAACGCTATGTGAGCACGGTCGTCTGGGGTCTGCTGCCGGTCGGCGCGCTCGCCGGGATCGCAGCACTGCCCGGGGCCGTCGTCGACCGGACGCTGACCGCCGCGACGGTCGCCTGGGTGGCCCTCGCGCTGGGCATCGTCATCGTGGTCGCCCTGGTACGCCGCAAGGTGCTGCTGCGGCCGCAGCCCGTCGATCCGGCGGACGTGGTCCAGGCCGACGACGCGATCCGAACTCGGTCGCTGCACGTGCTGAGTGCGGGCGGATTCGCCCTGGCGGCGTACTGCGGGCTGGCCGCGTTGGCGACGCGCGGCACCGCCGAGGCCGGGGTCGCGACCGCCGTCGGACTGGCCGTGCTGGCGGTCGGCATCACCGCCGCCCGCGGCCGGGGACCCGCCCCGCGGCCGGCCGCATGATCGTCGAGGTCGACACCGGCAGCGCCGTCCCGGTGTACGAGCAGATCCGCGCCCAGCTCGCCACGATGATCGAGACCGGGCTGCTGCCGGCCGGCCGCCAACTGCCACCCGTCCGGCAGCTCGCCGCCGACCTGGGTCTGGCGGTCAACACCGCCGCCCGGGCGTACCGGGAACTGGAGGCGGCCGGACTGGTGACCAGCCGCGTACGCCACGGCACCGTCGTCGCGGACCGGTCGACGCTCAGCCCGACGCAGATCGCCGACCGGCTGCGCGACGCCGCCATTGAGTACGCCGCGATCGCGCGGCGGCTGGGCGTACCGGCCGAGCGGGCCGAAGCCGTGGTGCGCAGTGCGCTTCAGGCCAGGACGACGGGCACGCCCGCGTAGGCGGCGTACCGCTGGAAGGCCTCGTCCACGGCGGCGCGTTGCCTGCCGGTGAGCGAGACCGTGAGCGACAGCGACGCCGTGAGCTGTTTCGCGGACGCGGTCCGCCGCCACGAACCGATCAACCGGCCGTCGAGGATCAGCGGATGGACGACCAGGTTGGCCCCGAAGCCCGCCAGCCGCCGGCTCTCCGAGTACGCCACCACGTACTCGTCGTAGACCTGCAGGGCGTGCGCCTGCGGGGAGGGCACGGGCGACGACTCGTCGGCGGGCGCGTACCAGTAGGTCGTTCCGTCGCAGGTGACGCTGGACAGGTCCGCTCCGGCCAGGTCGAGGCCCCGGCGGATTCGCGCTGCGGGGAGGCTCGACCACCACGCGAAGTCCTTGACCGTCGCCGGGCCGTGGCCGGTGAAGTAGCGCCGGGTCAGCTCGGCCAGCCCGTCGTCGGCCGACCGGCCCGGAGTCGCCGGTACGCGTTCGCTGACCAGCGCGTACGTGTGCTGCTTGCCGCGCATCGGGCCGTTGCAGACGATGCCTTCGAGTTCCGCGTCGATCACGAGGTACGCCAGCCGGTTGCCGGTCGGATCGGCGATTCCGGCGGCGGCCAGCGCGCGGCCCAGCTCGGGACGGGTCAGGTGGTTCCCGCCGCCGAGGATGTCCTGGATGAGCGGCCGGGTCTGGGCGGTGGTCGCCTCGTCCACGCCGAGCTGCCGATAGTAGTACGCGTTGAGCTGGTGGACCCGGGGCGCGGTGACGGCCTGCAGCCACACCAGGTCCTCGGCCGCCACGAAATGCCACGTCGGGCGCAGCGCGTGCACTCGCACGATCCGGCCGGAGTCCACGGCGGCCTGCATCGCGGCTTCGTCCACACCGGAACTGCGCTGCGCCACCGACCACTTCGCGACCGCGTACTCCTGGGCCTGGACGGCGCCGAGACGGCGGACCACCGCGACCGGGTCGGCCAGCGGCTCACCGGTCAGCCGCTGGTTGCGCAGGCGCCGTTCGACGATCTCCCGCTCGTCCACCACCGCATCCTATGCGGTCGACCCGGACGCACCGCCGGTTCAGCGCACCGCCGGTC
>JABFYB010000825.1 GCA_013361475.1 Hamadaea sp. | reverse complement strand
GGATCACGACCGTTAGTTCATGATCGCGCGGAAAAAAGGGGGGCGCGAGGGAAAAGGGGGGCGCGAGGACAAGGCGGGGGCCGTGGGGGGAGCGCGGAGGGTCAGGGGAGGTTGAGGCGGGTGAGGCCGCCGATGCCGGCGACGTACTCGTTCGGGGAGGGGCCGCCGGTGAGGACGCGTTGGAGGGCGTACCCCTGGGCGAGGGACAGCAGCACGCCGGAGAGTTCGTCGGCTGTCACGCCGTCGGGGAGGGGCAGTTCGGCGGCGTACTCGCGGAATTCGGCGCGCAGTCGTGCGTACAAGTCGGTCACAAGGGTGCGCAGCGACGGATTGGTGAGGGACTCCGACCAGACTTGGAGCGCGACCCGGAACATGCCGTCCGGGCCGAGGGCCGGTTCCATGACGCCGAGGGCGGCCGCGAGGGTGTCTTTGACCGAGAGCCGCGGCCGGGCGCTGGTCACTTCGTGGAGCCGGCCGGTGATCTCGTCGACGACTTCGCCGACGATGGCCGCGATCAGCTCTTCTTTGCTCTTGAAGTACCGGTAGACCGCGCCGACCGAGAGTCCCGCCTCCTTGATCACGTCCTGCATGGTCGTGGCGTGGAAGCCGTTTCGCGTGAAGCAGGCGCGCGCGGCGTCGATGATCTGCTGGCGGCGGGCGGCGAGGTGCTGGTCGGAGACGCGCGGCATGGGTCACATCATAAAACGAACGTTCGTTCTTGACGCGAGCACCGCCTGGGAGCATCCTGAGGGCAATAGAGAACGAGCATTCGTTTTATTGGAGGAGCCATGAAGCGAGCCGTATTCCTCGCTGGCGCCGTCGTCATCGCCCAAGCCCTGCTCATTCCGCTCTTCGCCGCACCCGCCGCCAATATGGCGCCGCGGGACCTGCCGATCGCGGTCGCCGGACCGGCCGCCGCGACGAGCGCGATCACCGCGAAGCTGCAGGCCGAGGAGGGCGCGTTCACGATCACCCAGGCCGCCGACGCGACCGCCGCCGACCAGCTCATCCGCGATCGGGAGGTCTACGGCGCGTTCGTCGTCACGCCGACCGGCGTCGAGGTCCACACCGCGCCCGCCGCCAGCCCCGTGGTCGCCACGCTGCTCGGCTCGGCCGCCGCCGAGAACGGCGCCAAGGTCGTGGCGGTGGTCCCGCTCCCGGCCGACGATCCGCGCGGCGCGGGCTTCACGGCCGGCTTCCTGCCGCTGTTGCTCACCGGGATGCTCGCGGGCATCCTGCTGGTCGTCCTGGTGCCGGTGCCGAGGGCCCGCCTGCTCGGTTCCCTCGGGTACGCCGTAGGCAGCGGCCTGCTCGGGTCGGTGGTGTTGCGCGAGTGGCTCGGGGTGATCACCGGGAACTTCTGGGCCGACGCCGCGGCGGTCGGACTCGTGGGGCTGGCCACGTCGGCCCTGGTCGCCGGGCTGGGCACGGTCTTCGGCAATCCCGGCGTGGGGCTCGGCGCGCTGACGGTGTTCCTCGTCGGCAATCCGTTGTCCGGGGTCGCCGGAGCGCCGGAACTCCTGCCGCAGCCCTGGGGCGCCGTGGGGCAGCATCTGCCGGCCGGAGCCGGGGCGACGTTGCTGCGCAGTGTCGCCTTCTTCGACGGCGCCGGTGGGGCGTACTCGATGTGGGTGCTGATCGCTTATGCCGTCGGCGGCCTGGCACTGATCGCGGTGGGCAGGTCCCCGCGGCCGGCAGCGCAGCCCGTGGAACCGGTCCGCGAGCCCGTGGCGGCCTGACCTCACCCGCATGATCGTCGGCTGCCGCCGATCAGCGGGCTCTGACCGCCAAGATCGTCGGTAGCCGCCGATCATGGAGGTCGCGACAGCCAAGAACGGCGGCAGCCGACGATCAAGGACGCGTTACCACGCTGATCGTCGGCTGCCGCCGATCTTCGTGTGCGTGGGTCAGAGCTGCGAGATGACGTAGTCGATGCTCGCGGTGAGCGCCTCGACGTCGGCCGGCTCGACGGCCGGGTAGAGCGCGACGCGCAGCTGGTTGCGGCCGAGCTTCCGGTAGGGCTCGGTGTCGACGATGCCGTTGGCCCGCAGCGCCTTGGCGATCGCGGCGGCGTCGACGCCCTCGGCGAAGTCGATCGTCGCGACCACGTTGGACCGCAGGCCCGCGTCGGTGACGAACGGCGTCGCGACCGGCGACTTCTCCGCCCAGGTGTAGAGCACCGCGGCGCTCTCGGCGGTCCGCGCCGCCGCCCAGGCCAGGCCGCCCTGCTTGTTCATCCACTCGGTCTGCTCGGCCGCGAGGAAGACCGTCGCGACGGCGGGCGTGTTGAGCGTCTGCTCCAGCCGCGAATTGTCGATCGCGGTGACCAGGTCGAGGAAGGCCGGGATGTAGCGGCCGGTCGCCTTGATCTCGTTCGCCCGCTCGATCGCAGCCGGCGAGAGCAGCGCGATCCACAGCCCGCCGTCGGAGGCGAAGCACTTCTGCGGGGCGAAGTAGTAGACGTCGCTCTGCGTGAGGTCGACGGCCAGGCCACCGGCGGCCGAGGTGGCGTCGTGCAGCAGCAGCGCGCCCTCGTCGGCACCGGCCACGCGGGTCACCGGGACGGCCACGCCGGTCGACGTCTCGTTCTGCGGTACGCCGTAAGCGTCGACCCCGGCCTCGGCGACCAGCTCGGCGGCGGTGCCCGGCTCGGCCTTGCGGACCGTCGGCTCACCGAGGAACGGCGCGTCCTTGACGGCCTTGGCGAACTTGGCGCCGAACTCCCCGAACGTGGCGAACTGGGCGCGGTCGCGGATCAGCGAGAACGCGGCCACCTCCCAGAAAGCGGTGGTCCCGCCGTTGCCCAGGACGACCTCGTAGCCCTCGGGCAGGGAGAAGAACTCGGCGAGGCCGGACCGCAGCCGGGCGACCTGCTCCTTGACCGGCTTCTGCCGGTGAGAGGTCCCGAGCAGGGACGTGCCGGTCTCGGCGAGGGCGGTCACCGCCTCGGTCCGGATCTTGGACGGGCCGCAGCCGAAGCGACCGTCGGCGGGCTTGAGCGAGTCGGGGATGCGGATCGGATCAGCCATGGATATCGAATCCTTAACGGGCCGTGACGGGACAGCCGGCAACACTGCCGATGTCGCATCCTCCCACGTCAGCCTCGTCCCGCCGACACGCCGCCCACGAAGTGGCCCGTGACGGTCGTCACGGGCCACTGTCGATCAAGTGCCTGATCAGGCGGGTTGTTCAGGTCGCTCAGGCGTGCGCGATGGCTTCCCAGCCCTCGACGTCCTGCGGCTTGCGCGAGCCCGGGCCGACGTACTTGGCCGAGGGGCGTACCAGCCGGTTGAGCTTCTTCTGCTCCAGGATGTGCGCCGACCAGCCGGCCACCCGGGCGCAGGTGAACATCGAGGTGAACATGTGCGCCGGCACCTCGGCGAAGTCGAGGACGACCGCCGACCAGAACTCGACGTTGGTCTCCAGGACGCGGTCGGGCTTGCGGGCGCGCAGCTCGGCGAGGGCCGCCTTCTCGAGCGCCTCGGCGACCTCGTAGCGCGGCGCGCCGAGCTCCTTCGCCGTACGCCGGAGGACGCGGGCGCGCGGGTCCTCGGCCCGGTAGACGCGGTGGCCGAAGCCCATCAGGCGCTCGCCCCGGTCGAGGACGCCCTTGACGTACTCCTCGGCGTTCCCGGACCGCTCGACGCCTTCGATCATGTGCAGTACGCGGCTGGGCGCGCCGCCGTGCAGCGGGCCGGACAGGGCGCCGATGCCGGAGGAGATGCACGCGGCGGCGTCCGCCCCGGTGGAGGCGACGATCCGGGCGGTGAAGGTGGAGGCGTTCAGGCCGTGCTCGGCCGCCGAGATGAAGTACGCGTCGACCGCCTTGACGTGCCGCGGGTCGGGCTCGCCCCGCCACCGCTTCATGAAGCGCTCGACGATGGTGGCCGCCTTGTCGATCTCCCGCTGCGGGACGGCCGGGAGGCCGAGGCCACGGGCGGACTGCGCGACGAAGCTCAGCGCGGTCACGGAGACCCGGGCGAGATCCTCCCGAGCCTGCTCGTCGGCGATGTCGAGGAGCTGGCCGAGGCCCCAGTAGGGCGCGAGCATGGCGACCGCGGACTGCACGTCGACCCGGATGTCACCGGAGTGCACCGGGACCGGGAACGGCTCGGCCGGGGGCAGGCCAGGGCCGAATTTGCCGTCGACCAGCAGCGCCCACACGTTTCCGAAGGACACGTGGCCGATCAGGTCCTCGATGTCGACCCCGCGATACCGCAGCGAGCCGCCCTCTTTGTCGGGCTCGGCGATCTCGGTCTCGAAGGCTACGACGCCCTCCAGCCCCGGCTTGAACTCGGACATTCCGCTCTCTCCCTATGGGACGCTCCGTGGAACCCGGCTGCTTCGCGCGTACGACCCGCAGGCGGGGGATGCTGAGTGGTGGTCAACGTCCACGGCTGCGGACGCTGAGTGGTCGTTCAGCGCACATCTTGCCCCCACGAAGGGCATCGAGGCGAGCCTCGCGGGCCTGCGACAAGCGACATTCTCCCGCTTTGCGCCCGGTTTCGCTGCGAAACTGCGTTCGGATTGGCTGGTGACGACACATCTTCGAGCAAAGCCTCACCGGTGTATGAGTATGTGAGCGTGACCACGAACACACCCGACCTCCCGCACATGCGCAACGACTACCGGCTCGACACGCTCGTCGAAGCCGACCTCGCCCCGACGTGGCACGCCCAGTTCGCGGCGTGGCTGGCCGATGCCGTCGACGCCGGGCTGCCCGAGCCCAACGCGATGATCGTCGCGACCGCGTCCGCCGAGGGCCGGCCCAGCGCGCGGACGGTGCTGCTCAAGGCGTACGACGAGGGCGGGTTCACGTTCTTCACCAACTACACCTCCCGCAAGGGCGGCGAACTCGACGCCAACCCGTACGCGAGCCTGCTGTTCCCGTGGCACGGGATGCAGCGCCAGGTGATCGTCACCGGCCGGGCGACTCGGGTGCCGCGGGCGGAGACGGAGGCGTACTTCGCCGAACGGCCGCGCGGGTCACAGCTCGGGGCCTGGGCCAGCCCGCAGTCCTCGGTGATCGACGGCCGCGCGACGCTGGAGGAGGCCTGGGAGGCGTACGCGGAGCGCTTCGAGGACGACGTGCCGCCGCCACCGCACTGGGGCGGCTACCGGATCGCCCCCGACACTGTGGAGTTCTGGCAGGGCCGCCCGTCCCGCCTCCACGACCGCCTCCGCTTCAGCCGTAAGCCGCGTCTTGATCACGACGAGTGGATCGTGGAACGCTTGGCTCCGTGACGGCGACCCCCCTCGCCCGCCGGTTCCTCATCGACCTGACACCGCTGCGGCACACGACGTACCGCCGTGTCTTCGTGGGCAACGCGTTCGGCTTCTTCGGCGCCCAGTTCACCGCGGTCGCGGTGCCGGTGCAGATGTACGCGCTGACGAAGTCCTCGCTCTGGGTCGGTCTCCTGGGTCTGGCGGGCTTCGTGCCCATGCTCGTCTTCTCGATCTGGGGCGGGGCGTACGCCGACGCGATGGACCGCCGCCGGCTGCTGCTGACCTCGTCCGTGATCGTCTGGCTGGCGACCCTGTTCCTGTTCGTCTCGACGGTGACCGGCCTGGTCAACCCGGTGCTGCTGCTGGTCGCCCTGTTCGTCCAGACCACCGGGTTCGCCGTGTCGACGCCGACCCGGCAGTCGATCCTGCCCCGGCTGGTCGGCGAGGAGGATCTGGCCTCGGCGACCACGCTCAACTTCACGATGATGAACGCCATGATCGTGTTCGGGCCGCTCGCGGCGGGCATGCTGCTCGCGTTGGCGCCCGGGCGCGGTGGGCTGACGTTCGCGTACCTCTTCGACGCGCTGCTGTTCACCGCCAGTCTCTGGGCCACCTACCGGCTGCCTCAGCTGCCCGCGCACGATTCGGCCGCCCCGGCGGGCTGGCGGAGCATCGTGGACGGGTTCGGCTTCCTGATGCGTACGCCGATCCTGCTGGCCTCGTTCGCCGTCGACCTCGTGGCGATGGTGATCGCCCTCCCGAGAGCACTGTTCCCGCAGCTCGGAGCGGAGCGGTTCGGTGGCGACGGGGCAGCGGTCGGCTGGCTCTACGCGGCCATCGCGATCGGCACCGTCGCCGCCGGGCTCACCTCGGGCTGGATCTCCCGCGTACGCCGACAGGGGCTGGCCCTGCTCGTGGCGGTCGCCGGCTGGGGTGCGGCCGTCGCCGCCGCCGGGTTCGTCCGCCATCTCTGGCTGGTGGTCCTGCTGCTCGCCGTCGGCGGGGTGTTCGACCTGGTCAGCTCGGTCTACCGGAACATCATCATGCTGGAGGCGTGCCCGGACGAGCTGCGCGGCCGGGTCCAGGGCGTACGCACAGCGGTCGTCGTCGGCGGACCCCGCCTCGGCGACCTCCGGGCCGGCGCGACCGCGGCCGCCTTCGGCGTCACGAGCGCCTGGGTCGGCGGCGGTGTCGCGTGTGTGCTGCTTGTTGTCACGCTCGCGATGGTCGTGCCTTCGTTGGTCCGGTATACGAAGCCGCGAACGGTCGGTTAAGGTTCGCCCATGCCACAAGCGCCGTCGGGCACACAATGGACGATCAGCTTCGCCGACCAGACCGCCACGGTCGTGGAGGTCGGTGGGGGGCTGCGCACCTACCGGGCCGGTGACCGCGAGGTCCTCGACGGGTACGCCGAGGACGAGATCAGCCCCGCCGGTGCGGGCCAGATCCTCACGCCCTGGCCCAACCGGCTGCGGGACGGCCAGTACGCCTTCGGCGGGCACACCTACCAGCTGCCGTTGTCCGAACCGGCGACGCACAGCGCGATCCACGGACTCGTCCGGTGGCTGCCGTGGCGGCTGCTCGACCAGGGTCCCTCACACGTCACGCTCGGCCTGGAACTCCCCGCGCGTCCGGCGTACCCGTGGAGCTTGAGCCTGACCACCCGCTATGAGCTGGCCGGCGACGGCCTGACGGTGACGCACGGCGCGACCGACACCGCCGCGGAGCCGGCGCCGTTCGGCCTGGGCACGCACCCCTATCTGACCCCGGCCGGCAGTGTCGAGGACACCTGGCTGACCGTGCCCGCGCGGTCCCGGCTGCTGGTCGACGGCCGCAGCCTGCCGATCGGCGCCGCCAAGGTGGCCGGTTCGGAGTGGGACTACACGACCGCCAAGCGGATCGGGTCCGGCCGCCTCGACACCGCCTTCGGCGACGTCGTCCGGGGTTCCGACGGCCGGCACGCGGTCGTGCTGGGCGGCCCCGACGCGCCGCTGACCAGCGTGTGGGCCGACGCCTCGTTCGGCTGGTGGCAGCTGTACACCGCGGACAGCGTCGCCCTGCCGCGTCGCCGTCGATCGATCGCGGTCGAGCCGATGACCTGCCCGCCGGACGCGTTGCGCTCGGGCCGGGACCTGATCGTGCTCAAGCCCGGCGAGCCGTGGTCCGCCTCCTGGGGCATCACGCCGCACTGACCCGCTTTCCCGCTCGCCCGCCGGCCCGGCGCGGTCGTCCTGGCTTGTTGATCACCTCCTTGTGGGAACGATCAGGGCCGTGCGGACACGACACGTCGGCCGATCACGACCGCAAGTTCATGATCGCGCCCTCAAAGGGCGAGGGGGCGAGCTAGCGGGGGGTGAAGCGGCCGCGGTGCACGACCTCGTCGAGGCCACGCCGCCCCCGACGCAGCGACGGGGACCGCCGGTCGGGTGCGCGGTACCCCACGGTGATCGCCCCGATCGGGGTGTGTGACTCGGGGACGCCGAATGCGGACCGGAAGGCGGCGGTCCGCGTGGGCGGGATGCCGAAGAAGCACGCGCCGAGCCCGTTGTCGACCGCCGTGAGCAGCATCATCAGCGCGGCCATCCCGGCGTCGATGTGCCAGTAGGGGACCGGCCAGCGGGCTTCGTCGCGGTCGGTCCAGCCCTTGTCGGGTTCGGCGTACCGGTCGAGGTAGGCGTCCTTGCAGGACAGCGGCACGATGATCACGGGCGCCGAACGCATGCCCCGCAACCAGTTGCTCGGTGGCCCCGCGTCCGGTGGGGTGGTGGCGGTCCAGAACTCTTCCAGCGTGGTAGGCGAGTCGAGGACGAGGAACGCCCAGCCCTGCGAGAAGCCCGCGCTGGGCGCGTGGATCGCATGCCGGAGGAGTTCGTCGACGATCTCCGGGGGCACCGGGCGGTCGGGGTCGTAGCTGCGCACCATCCGCCGCCGGGCGACGACATCGCGGAATTCCATGCCCTCTACCCTGCCAGTATGGGCAAGACCTATCAGGGTGGCGAGCTGCTCGCCGAAGTCGTCCGGTCGGGGTTCGTCGAGGGGCTGCACCGCGGCTCGGTGGTCGTCCTCGACGCCACGGGAACGCGGGTCGCGGCCGCGGGTGACGTCGAGGCGCCGATCTTCCCGCGCTCGTCGAACAAGCCCATGCAGGCGGTGGGCATGCTCCGCGCGGGGCTGCGGCTCACCGACCCGGCTGATCTCGCCCTCACCGCCGCGAGTCACTTCGGCCAGGACTTTCACATCTCCCGGGTACGCGCACTGCTGCGCTCCGCCGGGGTCGACGAGTCGGCGCTGCGCTGCCCGCCGGATCTTCCCCTGGACGAGACGGCGCGAGCCGAGGTGCTGCGCGCGGGCGGCCGGGCCGAGCGCGTTTACATGAATTGTTCGGGCAAGCACACGGGCATGCTGCTCACCTGCCTCGCGGCGGGCTGGGCGACCGAGGGGTACCTCGATCCCGAACATCCGCTGCAGGAGCGGCTGCGGCTCGCCGTCGAGTCGTTCTCGGGCGAGCCGGTGGCGGCCACCGGGGTCGACGGCTGTGGTGCTCCCGTACTGGCGATCTCGTTGACCGGGCTGGCCCGGGCCTTCCTCGCGATGGTCGAGGCGCCGGTCGGGTCGGCCGAGCGATCGGTGGCCGACGCCATGCGGGCGTACCCGGAGCTGGTGAGTGGCACGGGGCAGGACGACGACCGCCTGATGAAAGGCGTACCGGGGTTGTTGTCGAAGGGCGGCGCCGAAGGCGTGCACGCGTTGGCCGTCCCCGGCGTGGGCGCGGTCGCGGTGAAGATCGACGACGGCGGTATGCGGGCGCGGATGCCCGTCGTGGTGAGCGCGTTGCGCCGCCTCGGCGTGGAGGCGCCCGTACTCTCGGAGCTGACGGAGTTTTCGCTGCTCGGCGGGGGAGAGCCGGTCGGGGCGGTCCGGGCCACCTGGTGACTCTGCTAACTCTTGTTAGCAATATGCTTGCAGGAGTTAACACCCCGGCCTACCTTGGGTGAGTGCACACACCTGACATCGGCTCCTTCATCAAGGACCTGCGCGAGAACGCCAAGATCTCGCTCCGGCAGCTCGCCGAGCAGGCCGGTGTCAGCAACGCGTACATCAGCCAGATCGAGCGGGGGCTGCGTAAGCCGAGCGCGGAGGTGCTCGCCTCCATCGCCGGCGCGCTGCGGGTCTCGACTCCGGCGATGTATCTGCGGGCGGGCCTGCTCGGGAAGGACGACACCCACGGCGTCGTCGCGGCCATCTCGGCCGATCCCGAGCTGACCTTGGCGCAGAAGCAGTCCCTGACCCAGATCTACGAGACATTTCGCCGGGAGAACGCGCGGGACACCGACCGCGACGACGCCGGCACCGCCGAAAGCGCCGTTGAGGAGGACCACCAGTGAACACCACCGACAAGACCGACCAGAAGCGATCGAGCGCCGTCTACGCCGCCGCCGGCATCGGCGACCTGGCCGTCGAGCAGCTCAAGAAGATCCCGGCGCTGGCTGACCAGCTGCGGACGAAGGCAGGCCAGCTCCGTGAGCAGGGCCCGACGCTGCGCGCCCAGGCCACCGAGAAGGCGGCCGAGCTGACCGGCAAGGTCGACGTCGAGCGCATCCGCACCGTTCTCGTGACCAACGCGCAGAAGGCCGCCGAGAAGGCGACCGCCCTCTACGGCGACCTGGTCGCCCGGGGCGAGCGGGTCGTCGACACCGAGGCCGACCAGGCGACCGTGGTCGACGCCGAGCTCGTCGACCCGGCCCCGCAGGCCGTCGCCGACCCGGAGGCGCCCGCCACGCCGAAGCCCACCGCGAAGCCGACCGTCCGCAAGCCGAAGGCCACGCCGGAGGCCTGACGAAAAACGCCGATGCGCCGGGGGCGTCCTCGTGATGTGCGAGGACGACCCCGGTTGCTTACTCTTGGCGGCATGGGTTTGGTTTCGTCGTCGTACTTCGCCGACACCATCGTGGGCTGGGTCAACCTGGTCATCAACATCGCCGCGATCATTCTGGAGGCCTGGGCGGTCATCCACTGCGCGATGCAGCGCCCGGACGCCTTCACCGCCCTCGGCACGCCCATCCCCAAGGGTGGCTGGCTGGTCATCCTCATCCTCTCCCTGATCATCACGCTGTTCTTCGGCGTACTGGGGTCGCTGTTCGCGCTCGGGCTGATCGGCCTCGGCTTCACCGGCTTCTACCTGCTCCAGCTGCGCTCGGGCTTCCGAGAACTCCTGGAGGGTCGCTGGTGAACCAGTTCCGCTGGCCGCCGCCGCCGGACGGCACACCCCGGCGGGTGCGGCCGCGGTACGGGGCGCCCCGGTCCGCCCGCCCGGCCCCGCTGGCGGCGACGACCGAGCTGATCGCGACGCCGCACGGCGTACTGCTGGAGCGGCTCGTCACCGGCATCGGCGACCCCGTCACCGTCTTCGCGCACGGGCTGGCCCAGGGCATCCCGGAGACCCGGGTCTACGGCAGCGGCGTCACCGGCCGCCGAGTGTTCTTCCAGTTCCGCGGGCACGGCCGATCCGACGCGCCGGCCGGTGACTGGACCTACGCCGACCTCACCCGCGACCTGCGCGCGATCGCCGATCTGTCCGGAGCCACCCGGGCGCTCGGCGTGAGCCTGGGAGCCGGTGCGCTGACCCGATTGCTGGTGGACTCGCCGGACCGCTTCGAGAAGATCGTCTTCGTGTTGCCGGCGGTGCTGACCCAACGTGCGTCCACGGCCAGCCAGGACCGCATCACCACGCTGCTGGAGGCGCTCAACAGCGGCGACATCGGCCAGCTCGCCAACCAGCTGGTGGCCGAGGTGCCGAAGACGTTCCGCAACGCGGCCCCCGGCTGGGCCTACGTGCGGCAGCGGCTCGACGCGCTGCTCCGGGACGGGCTCGCCCCCGGCGTCGCGGCCTTCGCCGAGCAGTCGGCGATCCCGGATCTCGCTCCGCTGGCCAAAGTGAAGGTTCCCGCGCTGGTGATCGGCTGCCTCGGCGACGAACTGCACCCGGTCGGCGTCGCCGAGGAGCTGGCCGAGGCGCTGCCGAACGCGCAGGTGCAGATCTATCAGCGTCCGGCCCTGCTCTGGACCGAACGCGCCGAGCTGCGCGACCGCATCTCGTCGTTCCTCAACGACTGAGTGGAGCGCCGAAGCCAGGCCGCCCGGGAGTAGGCTCGCCCGCATGGGTGTGACGCGCCATGGGCGTACCGATCGCTTGGACCTGCTGGACCCCACCCTGCGCGAGTGGGAGTGCACCGTGGTGGCCGCGGACCCCGAGACCGGCATCGTGCTGGACCGGTCGGCGTTCTACCCGGGCGGCGGCGGCCAGCCGCCGGACCACGGCGTGCTGCTCTGGCAAGGAGTCCAGACCCGCATCGCCGGGACGCGCAAGGGCGACGACCTCTACCTGATCCCGTTCGAGGGCGACCCCGTCCCGCCGGTCGGGACGCAGGTCGTCGGCGCGGTCGAGGACGAGCGGCGGTCGCTGCTCATGCGGACGCACTCCGGGTTGCACATCCTCTGCGGCGTCGTGTTCCGTGACTTCGGCGCCCTGGTGACCGGCGGCAACATGGAGCCCGGCGAGGCCCGGATGGACTTCAACCTCCCCGAAGTGCCCGCCGAGTTCAAGGCCCGGCTGGAAGAGCTGGTCAACGCCGAGATCGTGGCGGACCGGAAGGTCGTCACCAAGGTGCTCGCCCGTGACGAGGCACTGGCCCTGCCCGACATCATCCGCACGCAGTCCAACCTGATCCCGGCGGACGAGGCGGAGATCCGCATCGTCGACATCGTCGGTCTCGACGTGCAGGCCGACGGCGGTACGCACGTCGCCTCGACGGCGGCGGTCGGCAAAGTGCAGGTGGTGAAGGTGGAGAGCAAGGGCAAGGCGAACCGTCGGGTTCGCGTACGCCTCGTCTAGCGGCTTTCGGATAGGCTGCGCGACCATGGTGGCGCAGTTGTTCGAGGGCGTACGCATCTTCGGCCGCGGCCTGAAGATCTATGGACGCAATCCGGGGCTGGTCGTGCTCGGCATCATCCCGGCCCTGATCACCCTGCTGCTGTTCGCATTCCTCTTCGGACTGCTGCTGTACTTCGTGGACGATCTGAGCGCCACCGTCACGTGGTTCGCCGACGACTGGTCCGCCGGCTGGCGTACGGCGACGCGGATCGCTGCCGGAGTCGGGCTGGTCGGCGTCGCGCTGCTGCTCTGGGTGGTCTCCTTCACGGCGATCACCCTGCTCATCGGCGACCCGTTCTACGAGAAGATCGCCGACCAGGTGGAGAACTCGCTGGGCGGCGTACCGGACGAGGTCGACCGGACCTTGTGGCAGGAACTGTCCCGGGGCCTGCGGGATTCGCTGCGGCTCATGCTCGTCTCCGCGGTCTTCGGCATCCCCTTGTTCCTCGCCGGGTTCATCCCCATCGTCGGCCAGACCGTCATCCCTGTCGTGGGCGCGCTGGTCGGCGGCTGGTTCCTCGCGGTCGAACTCGTCGGCGTCGCCTTCTCCCGGCGTGGCCTGACCTTCCGGGACCGGGTCACGCGGCTTCGCGAGCAGCGGTGGATCGCGGTCGGCTTCGGCGCCTGCGTCTTCCTCTGCTTCCTCATCCCGCTCGGCGCGGTCCTGGTGATGCCGGCGGCTGTGGCGGGCGGGACGATCCTCGCCCGCCGCGCACTCGCCGTCCCCGCGGCGTGATCGTTGCGTCAGCCATGCTGCTTCGCGCTGCGAAATGTCCGCCGAAACCGCATGGCCGGCGCGATGATCACACTCCGGCGGCGACCGGCGTACGCCGATGCTGCAGCGCATCCGCCTCGGCGGCCGGTACGCCCGTAGCGACCAGCAGGTGCTGAACGGCCGCATCGGCACTGGCTGCGACCCCGGCCGCGGCCAGGCTCAGCCGTTCCTCCCGCATCATCGGCACCCACTGGGCGGCCGACACGAGCAGCGGCCGGACATTGCGCAGACTGCCGCCGCGGACGAGTTCGTCCCGCAGCATCCCCGTGCCGTCCGCCAGCGCGTCCAGCGCCTGCGGCAACGCGATCGGCACCGGCTCGCCCGCCCGTAGCAGGTCCCACCAGGCGTGCTGGGTGAGCGTCCGGACATGGCGTACGGCGTACCCGATCTCGGTGGCGGTGGTGGTGTGGACGGCGAGATCCTGCCCGGTCGTCCACCGCAGCAGGAACGCCGATCGGCGTACGCTGAACAGCGCTTCCTCCAGGCGCTGCAGCCAGGCGTCGGTCTCGACGAGGGCGTAGACCGCCGATCCCGCGGCTGCGGTGTCCCGCTCGCGCAGGGCGAGCGAAAGGGCGCGCAGGTTGCCCGTGATGCTCGTCAGCAGCGGCTCGACCGCCTGATTGACCAGACTGATCGGGGCACGGGGCGTCGTGAACCAGGCGACCGCCAGCGCGGTGCCGGCGCCGACGGCGGCGTCGATCAAGACGTGCGGAGTGCTCCAACTGGGTCCGACGATCGCGGTGAGCAGTGCTCCGACGACGACTCCGAACACCATTTCGACGGCCCGGCGGTGTCGCGGAGCACAAATCAGCTCCATGGTCGTGACCGCGAAGAGCGGGGCGAAGACCGGGAAGGTGTGGTGGCCGAGCAGGAGCGCCAGCGCGGTCGCGACGATGGCTGCGAGGGAGATCTGCACGGCGATCGGGCGGACCACCGGCCAGCTGTCTCGAAGCCTGGCCCGCCAGGTACGCCGCGAGCCGGACGGCAGAGCCGAGGCGAATACGCGTGTGGTGGCCATGCCTCAAGTCTCCGGAAGCGGCCCTTATTGCCCAAGTATTGGGGGAAAGATGTGGTTAATCCCGCAGGTGCGGCCGCTGCTCACAGGCGATTCTCAGCCCAATCGGGGATGATGTGGCACAGGCCGCCAGTTGACACCTGGCAAGGGAGGCGACCACCGCGGTCGTCACCCGGCTGTATCGAACAGGAGTGATCGTGCACAGCCACA
>JABFYB010000630.1 GCA_013361475.1 Hamadaea sp. | reverse complement strand
CGCCGCTGGGCCAGTTCGGTCACCGCGTGCATCGCCGCCCGGGCCTGCGTCGGATCCGTCGTGGTGATGGCGTCCCAGGCTCCGGTCCGCAACGCCGGGTCGAACAACCCCAACCGGGCCGCCTCGGCGACGCCGTCGCGCAACCGGTCGGCTTGTTGCCGGTCCAAGGCCAGCAGCCCTTCGGCGTACCATCTGGCGGGCGTGACCGCATCCGGGCCGAGACCGAGCAGACGAGCCTGCGCGTCGAAGACCGACACGTCCCACGGCGCGTGCCGCCGGTGCATCGCGGTGTTGTGCGCGACCATCTGCTCGCGGCGCGCGACGAGCGTGGCGCCGAGGTCGGCGAGCTGCGGCTGGTGTTCCTCGGTGAGCCGCAGCAGCCGCGCGTGCAGCGATTCGGCCAGGTCACGGCGGCTGGTCGTGCCGCCGTGCAGGTTCTGCACCAGATCGTCGAGGCCGACGGCCCGCAGCCGGTCGACGACGGCGTCGATCGCGGCCCGTTTCTCGGCCACGAACAGCGCGGTCTGACCCCGTGCCGCGAGCGTGGCGATGAGGTTGGCGATGGTCTGCGACTTGCCCGTGCCCGGCGGCCCCTTGACCACCAGATGCTGCCCGGCCACGACGGCGTTGATGGCGCGGCTCTGCGACGAGTCGGCGTCGAGCACGAGGTACTCGTCGCGCAACGGCATGGTGTCCGGCGCGGAGACCTCGACACGCTCACCGCCGGCCAGTTCCCGGGCGGCCGAGGTGTCCCCGGCCAGCGCGGCGACCACGTCGCTGAGGGCGAGCAGGCCCGCCGACTGCTGGATGTCCTGCACCATCGGCAGTTTCTCGTAGACGAAGGTGCCCACGACGCGATCGGATCCGACCGCGAACCCCGGTACGCGCAGCGCCAGTTTCGCCAGCGCTTCGAGGGCCTGCTCGGCCTCCTCCTCGGGCGACGCGCCCTCGGCGCCGATCAGCACCTCCTCCGCCGACACCTGTACGCCGAAGTCGTGCGCCAGCCGGTGCAGCAGCACCGGGTTGACCTCGGCGTCGCCGGTCACCCGGAGGGTGAAGTCGGCCTCGATCGCCGAGGTCGCGGTGATCCGCAGCGGGTGCAGCAGCACCGGCGAACGGGGCGAGCGATCGGCCTCGCGCCAGGTCGCCATGCCGACCGCGAGGTATCCGGCGTCCAGACCCCGCTCTTCGGACAGTTCCCGCATCTTCGTGCGGATCGTGCGGACGCGACGCATCGCGTCGGCGCGCGTGTCCGGCTCGCGGAACAGCTCCCCCACGGTCCGGGGCTGGCCGCCGAGCAGCGCGGTCACCGCCACCGGGTCGGCCTGGGCCAGATTGAGCGTGCCGGACTTGAGATCGCGGTAGTAGATCAGCCGGTTCGCGCCGGACATGTCGATCAGCGAATCCGCCCACCGGCGGGCGGTCAGCCGGATCCGCCGGGCACGAGGCGTCTCCCCCGGCTGATCTGACGAGGTCAGCGGGTCGATCGGATCGAGCGGCGCGTCCGGCGGCACCTGTCGATTCTGCCACGGCCCGTCCAGCACACCCGCGCTCTTACCCGGAGTGCGCCATCCGTGAATCACGCCTCAACGACGATGGCACTTTCCGTCTCGTCGGCCGACGTCGTCCGGGGCCGGGGCGGAGCCGCCTCGAAATCGATGCCCTCGACACGTATGCGCAGGCGGCGGTAGGGCGTGCCGGCGGCGGCCTCCTCCGTGCGACACGCCGAGCATACCTTCGGCCCGGGCGGCTTCTCCTCGGTCCGCCGCCGATGCGCCACCTTCCCCCGAACCTTCTTGTACGCCTTCCGGGCGATCTCCACCATGTGCTCCGGCCCGGTCAGCTGATGCCGCTGGATCTGCAGGTCGAGTTTGCTCAACGTGGTGTCCCGGGAGATCAGGATCTTCTCCAGCCAGGCCGCGTTCTCACGCGCGTGCTGCAGCAGATGGTTCTGCCGCCACAAGACGTCGACCAGCGCCCGATATCCCGCCACGTCCGGCATCGGCCGCAGGTGCGCGCCCAGCTCCTGGCGGGTGCGTACGGGGTCGGGGTCGCCTTGGACGGTCCGGACGGCGATCTCCAGATCGAGGGCGGCGTCGAGGTCGCCCGGCCCGGGGACCGCGTCCACGACCGCACCCAGCACGTCGGTCAACTCGGCGGCGTCGAAGGTGAGCGGGTACGGGTGCGGCCGGTTGCGCGTGATCAGCGTGGCCGCGAAGTCCCACAGCGACCGATGCAGCGCCACCTTCACCGGGACGGGTGCGACCGACTCCCAGCGCACGAGATCGGGGTGCAGCTCATCGCCGTCGTCGCAGACGGTGCCGAAGGTGGCCAGCCCCACCGGACCGGTCAGCTGGCCGTCCACGGCGCAGCCGTCGAGCCAGGCGGCGTACCGGCGCAACTCCGCGCGCAGGCCCGGCAGGTCGGCGGCGGCGCACAGCCGGAGCAGCCGCTCAGCCACCGTCGGCCCGGACGGCAGCCGCCACTCAGCCGCCTCCCGCAGTCCGCCGGCCTCCCGGGGCTCCCCGCGTACTTCGTCGATTGTGGACACAAGCTGACCGCCGTCGCTGGAGACCACCAGCTCGTGCTGCTTCACCGCACCGGCGCTCCGGCTCACGATCACGAGCCACCCGGCGGCCAGCGTCTCCTCCGCGGCGGCGTACGCCATCTTCGTGACCAGCTCGCGTGGATCGTCCAGCACCTCCCGGCCCCGATACGCCTCCGTGAACGCCTGCGTCAGCAGCGGGCGCAAGCCGTCCCGCACCCCCGACGCAGGGTCGGCCAGCACCGGCCGCCCGACCAGCACGTGCGGCCGTTGGGGGGTCGGGAAGACGGCGTACCCGGCGTGGGTCGACAGCCCATGACCGTCGAACGCGGTCGTGAGCGCGCTCATCGACGCGGGCAGCCGCGGCTCGTACGCCTCCGGCAGATACCACGCCTCGTCAGCGGTGTACTCGCGCCCCGGCACGAGATCAACCGTGCGATGCGCCCCGAGCGGGTTCTCGTGCAGCACCACCAGTACGCCCTCGTCCGTGACCAGCGATGCCAGCAGCGCCACGAGGTCCCGGCGGGCGTCGTCGTCCTCCGCCGAGGTCAGCCGGCCGAATCCGTCCAACGCCAGGACCAGGTCGAATCGATCGTCGACAACCTCCAGCGATCCACACACGACATCGACGCCCGGCAGGTCGTGCGTGAGCCGCCCGGCGTCCTCGACCGAACGGATCAGCCAGGTGACGACGGCCCCGGCCGCCTGCACCGACCGGACCAGGCCGACCTCGTGCGGCCCGGCGACCAGTACGCGACTCCCCGCGACGACGAGGTCAGCGACGACCGCCGACACCGAGGGGCTCGCGACGATCGACGC
>JABFYB010000120.1 GCA_013361475.1 Hamadaea sp. | reverse complement strand
GGGTCGAGCCGGAACGTCGTGACATCCCCGGAGTGCTGATGAGCGACGTACAGCAGGCTTCCGTCGACGGCCAGGTGCCGTGGCCAGGAGCCGCCGCTGGGGAAATCCGCCACCAGACGCAGGTCCGGGGTGAGAACGGCGACGACGTCGGGACCTCGATCGGCCACAAACACGAACCGGCTGCCGTATCCGGCCACTTCGGACGGTTGGGTTAGGCTGGCGTACCGGGCGATCGGGCGCCAGTCCGTGTCGAAGGCGGCCACCGCGCCGGCGCGTTCGCAGGTGACGAACCAGGTGTCGCCCAGCCGCCGGAAGTGGCGGGGGCCGCCGGGGACTGCGTACTCCCCCAGCGGCGTCAGTTTGCCGTCTTCCAGGCGCGTACGCCGGATGAGGTCGCGACCGAGGTCGCTGATCAGCACCTCGCCCGCGTACGCGCAGATCATGTGCGGGTGGACGAATCCGTCGAGTACATGCGACGGGGGTCCTGGCGTGCCGTCGGCGGCGAGCGGATGCACTCGGACGGTTCCCGCCGAATACTGCGCGGTGACGAGGTGGTCGCCGACGACCGCGAGGTGGCAGGAGTCGGGGTCGGTGGCGTAGACGATCGGCAGCCTCGGGTGCTGCGCCAGGAACGACGGCGACGGCAGCCCGGCGAGCAGGCGTACGCGACGGTCGGGGAGGACGCGGACGACGCCCGCGCCCTCCCCTCGGGGTGGTGTGTAGCACCCGGCCAGCAGCATGTCAGACCTGGACGAACTTCACCGCGTCGGCACGAGCGCAGCCGGTTCCGCTGGAGGTGAGTTTCACGGCGGTCGAGGTGCCGGCCGCCAGCGAGAAGGTGCCCAGGGACACCCAGCCCGAGCTGCCGGAGGTGCCGTTGACGTAGGTGGTGGTTCCCGCGACGTCGTACCGCGCGTTGGCGTCGCTGTTGGCGTAGACCACCTTGTAGACGTACACCTGATAGGTGCCGGCGGAGCGCAGGTTCGGCCGCCAGGTCGCGGTGTTGCCCGCCGAGCCGCAGGTCGCGTACCGGGTGGGAGAGGCGTAGGTCCAGCCGGTCAGCGTCGAGTCGAGCCACGTGCCGGTCTCGGAGTAGCCGTACGCGGCCGGCCCGTCATTGTCGATGTAGTAGTCCTTCTGCCAGTAGCGGATGTAGTCGAACTGCACCGCCGACGGCAGGTACGCGGGATTCGGCGACGTGCCGTAGCCGATGCTGGTGAGCCAGATGTTGGTGTAGTCGTGGGTCCACTGGCTCGGCGCGTACGGCGCGGTGTACTTGAGCACGCCGTCGATGTAGAACTTGACCGAGGTCTCCGCCCAGTCGATGCCGTAGACGTGCCATTGACGCAGGTCGAGGCCGGTGTTGTAGGTGGAGCCCGGGTTGTAGGACGCGGCCACCCCGTTGCCCTTCCAGGTGTGCACGCCTGAATGGTTGGTGGTCAGCGCGGTCGGCGACGAGGTCGAGTCGATCTCGAATCCGTCGATCTCGGTTCGGGCGGTCGGCGAGAGCGTGGTGCTTCCGTCACCCGACATCAGCCAGAAGGAGCTGTGCCAGCCGGCCCCGTCGTTGATCTTCGCGCGCGTCTCGTAATACCCGTAGCGGAAGTTCTGCTTGCTGATCAGGCCGCCGCCGGTGAAGCTCTTGCCGCCGTAGGTCTCCTGCTTGAGGTTGATGTTCATGAGCCCGTCGGCCACGGACACGTTCTCGGGCCGTTGGGCGCTGTACGCCTTCACATCCGTGCGGTAGTTCCATTTCGCGGTGTCGACCGCCGTGCCGGAGAAGTCGTCACTGAAGGCGAGCGTCCAGCCGGTGCCGCCGATCGGATCGGCGTGCGCCGGACCGGCGGACAGGGATGCACCCAGCAGCGCCGCCGGGATCGCCAGCCAGAGAGCACGATGAGCACGCATCAGTTCCTCCCGTAGTAGAGGCGCAGGTTCGTGAGGTCGACCAGATAGAGGATGTCGACGCCGGCCCCGTCGCGTTCGACCGCGAGCCGCTCGACCGGTACGCCGGGCGCGATCGACGTCGCGGTCCACGCCGTGCCGGGTTTGGTGGCCATGAAGGCCCGATCGGTGCCGCTGCTGGTCACGTAGTAGACGCGTTTGCCGTCGGTGGGATGCCAGGTGATGTCGAGTGCGGCAGTCGTCTGCCCGGCGTTGTAGACGACTTCGCGCGCCCACGAACCGCCGGAGAGGTAGGCGTATCGGACCTCGAAGTTCGTGGTCTGCCGGAACCGGTAGACCACCTTGGGGCTGGTGCCGTCGAGGGTCAGTTTGGCGCTCTGCACGGCCGGTCCGGTGTCGTTCCCGTACGCCTCCCCCGTGATCAGCGGCTGGAGGATGTCGGCGGTGGCGGTGGTGACCGGAGTCGTGACCGTTGCACCGGTGTGGTCGTGGAACGTGCCGGTGGACGGCGAGTAGACCAGGTAACTGAGCTGGTGCCGATAGGTGGTGGCCGGGTAGATCCCCCACTCCCACAGGATGTGCAGGTCACCGGCCGAGTCGAACTGCAGGTCGTCGGGGTAGACGGCGCGGTTGTCCGACTGGGCGAAGATCGCGACCCGGCTCCAGGTCGCGGCGGCGTCGTCCCAGCGGTAGAGCCGGCCCGAGCGCGCGGTCGTGCCGTCCAGCCGCGCGATGAGGTACAGATCGCCGTTGGGCGCCGTCGTCACCACCGGATAGGTGACGCCGATGCCCTGGTCGGGCAGGTCCGCGGCGTGCCATTGCGGCGCGCCGCCGGTCGTGTCGGAGCGGAAGTAGCGCCAGGTGTTGTTGTGCATGGACGCGAAGACGTGGAACCGGCCACTGCCGTCGCGTGCCATCGAGGGCTGGTTGTGGCCGATGTCGTCGGTGAACTCGGGCTGCGTGGTGCCGTTGAGCGCGGGCAGCCGGGTCCAGTTCCCCGCGTTGTCGCGCCGGGCGATGGCGACCTTGTGGGTGCCGGCCGTCGAACCGGGTTCGTTGAAGGCCAGGTACGCGTACTCGTTGCCGCTGTAGTAGGTCTCCAGCGGAGACCACCAGCCGGCCTGGTTCGACGAGTCGATCGCGTACGGGACTGCGGTGAGGGTGGCGGAGGCGGCGGCGGGCGTCGCCGGGAGCAGCAGGGCCGCCGCCGTCAGCAGGACGAGGGATCTGCGCATGTCTCTCCTTTGTGGATGGAAGGAGTGCTATGCCGTGCCGATGACCTGGCGCTGACGGCCCAGTCCGGCGACCTCCAGCTCCACGATCTGACCCGCCCGAAGGTAGGGACGGCCGGGCCGGCCGATCGCACAGCCGGGCGGAGTGCCCGTGTTGAGGATGTCGCCGGGGCGCAGGACCATGAACTGGCTGGCGTACCAGACCAGGTGCGCGGGATCGAAGATCATGTCG
>JABFYB010000498.1 GCA_013361475.1 Hamadaea sp. | reverse complement strand
CCCGGGTTCGCATGCGACACGCGGCCGGACCGGCTACCGTTGCGCCCCATGAGTTCCTCCGCCCGACGCCGCCTGACCGTCGTGCTCACCGTCGCCGCCCTCGCGGTCCCCTGGAGCACCCCGTCGGCGGCGCTGGCGGAACCGACCTCCACTCCTACCGCGACGGCCAGCGCCGGCGCTCCGATCCCCTGTCCGAAGGCGATCGCGCCGAAGACCTCCCGGCCGAAGCGGCCGACTCCCCCGGCCGACAACCCGGCACAGAAGGCCCTCGGCGGCGAGCAGCTCGCCTCGCCCGGTCTGGTCGTCCCGTCCGGCGTCGCCGGCCCGCCCGCGAACACCGCGATCTCCTGGCTGGTCGCCGACCTCGACACCGGCGAGATCCTGGGCGCGTGCGGCGCTCACGAGTACGGCACGCCGGCCAGCGTGCAGAAGCTGCTGCTGGCCGCCACCTACCTGGACAAACTCGACCCGAAGCAGGTCGTCACCGTCACCCACGCCGACCTGGCGCAGGTGCCCTCCGACAGTTCCCTCGTCGGCCTCGTCGAGGGCGGCAAGTACAGCGTCGAGACCCTGTGGCTCGGTCTGCTGCTCCAGTCGGGCAACGACGCCGCGACGGTGCTGGCCCGGCTCGGCGGCGGGACCGTGGCGGCGGGCGTACAGGGGATGAACGCCGAGGCGGAGAAGCTCGGGGCGTTCCAGACGCACGCGGTGACCCCGTCGGGCTATGACGGCGCTGGGCAGTTCACCAGCGCCTACGACCTGGCGTTGATCGCTCGGGTCTGCTTCGGCAACGAGACCTTCCGCAAGTACGCGCTGACACAGCGTACGCAGATCCCGGCGCAGCCGCCGAAGCACAAGGGCTTCCAGATCCAGAACGAGAACCAGCTCATCTACGACTACCCCGGCGCGATCGGCGGGAAGACGGGGTTCACCAGTCTCGCCCGGCACACCTACGTCGGGGCGGCCGAACGCAACGGCCGTCGCCTCGTCGTGACGCTGCTCGGCGCCGAACCCCGGCCGCAGCGCGGGTGGCAGCAGGGCGCGGCCCTGCTCGACTGGGGTTTCAGCCTCCCGTCGGGCACCTCGGTCGGGCACCTTGTGACGCCGGAGGAGGCGCATCCGGCCCCGTCCCCGAGCAGTTCGGCCGGCGCCCCGATGATCGCCGAGGCGGCGACCGGCAGCATGTGGGCGCCGATCCCGATCGCCGCCGGAGTGGCCGTCGCCACCGGGCTGTCCGTCCTCGTGGGACTCTTCCGGATGCGCCGCCGGCGTCGCGCCTAGGGACTGCGGCTAGAGATTGCGGAAGATCGCCGGGTTCACCTGGAACGGCGTACGCCGCACCGGGTGGGCCTGCTCGGCCGCGTACGCGATCTGCAGCAGACGCGCGTCGTTCCACGGGCGCGCCACGAGCATCAGTCCCTTGGGCCGGCGGTTGTTCTCGGCGTACGCGGCCGGAATCACGATGCTCGGCCAGCCGGCCCGAGCCGCCCAGGAGCAGCCGGACGCCCCGGTGAAGGCGAGGAACTCGTTGCCGCCGAGCGCGGCGAGCAGGCTCTCGGTGGCGAAGGCGAGGTCACGCGACCGGGTCTGCTCGTACGCCGGCCGCTGCGCGACGTGGTCGATCGCGAGCGCGGTGTCGACGTGGACCTGCCGGAATTTGAGGGCGACCTCCGCATTTTCCAGGTTGAAGGCCTGGATGTCGGCGAGCGTACGCATCGGCGAGTCCTGGCCGAGCCCGGCGAGATAGCGGTCGACCGCCGGGGCGAACTCGTAGTGGAGAACGGCGAGTTCGTCTTCGTGCCCGCTCTCCGGCATCTCCACGTCCACAAGGGACGCACCGGCCTGGCGTAGTGCGGCGAGCGCGGCGTGCGGGAAGTCGGCGTCGTCGGACTGGACGACGGCGATCCGTGCGCCGCGCAGGTGGCGTACGTCGAAGACGAGGTTCTGCAACGCCTCGGCGACCCCGCCGGACGCGGCGGTCACCGGGTCGGCGACGTCGGGACCGGCGATCGCGGCGAGCAGCGCGGCCGCGTCCGCCACCGTACGCGTCATCGGCCCGGCGGTGTCCTGGCTGGGCGCGATCGGCAGAATCCCCGTCCGGCTCACCAGGCCCAATGTCGGCTTCATCCCGACGAGACTCTGATAGTCGGCCGGGCTGGTGATCGAGCCGTCGGTCTCGGTGCCGACAGTCAGGGGTGCGTACCCGAGGGCGGCGGCGACGCCGGAGCCACTGCTGCTGCCGCTCGGCGTGATCGCCGTGTCGTACGCGTTGAGCACCTGCCCGCCGAGGGAGGAGTAACCCGACGGCATGTCCTCGGTGAGGAAGTTCGCCAGTTCGGAGAGGTTCGTCTTGCCGAGCACGACGGCGCCGGCCGCCCGGAGTTTGGCGACGATCGGGGCGTCCAGCATCGGCATGCTGTGCTCCAAGGCGAGCGCGCCGCCGGTGGTCGGCAGTCCGGCGACGTCGATGTTGTCCTTGACCAGCACGGGGATGCCCTCGATCGGGCTGCGCGCGCCCTCCTCCCGGCGTACGCGGTCGCTCTCCTCCGCCTGCTCCAGGGCGTCCGGGGCGAGGCAGCGGATCGCGCCGAACACGGCGTCGTAGCGGCTGATCCGGTCGAGGTGGGCCGAGACGAGGTCACGGCTCGTGACCTCGCCGGAGTCGAGGAGGGTACGCAGGCCGGCGACGGTGGCGGTGGCGAGGTCGGGGAGGCTCACCGCCGGAAGGTATCAACCGCCGGTGCGGCTGTCGATCATGCCGGAGGTGCGGTGGTTTCGACCTCCCTTCTGGACGGGTACGCCGCCGATCATGGTCGGTGCCGGCTGGATGCTCGGTGTTTCCCAAGGAGAATCCGCGCCCGTCACGGCGTTGGGCCGCCCGCCGGTTCACCGACATCCGCTACTGGGGCGAACCCGGCCGGGGCGGTCACTTCGCCGCACCGCGACGGTCGCCCGTATGCGAGGAGCCCGGCCCACGCATGCAATGGGCCGGGCTCGTCGAAGGGTCAGATCGTACCTAGGTCCCGGGTCTGCCGGCGGCGCGCCTTGAGGGCGATCCGCTTGGCATGCCGGGGCTCGCCGGCCAGCGGGCTGATGCTACGGGCCTTCGCCCTCGGCTCGTCCTGCAGGAACAGTTCGGTGAGGGCACGCGGGTAGGTCACAAGACTCCTTCTCTGCCCGCCAGGCGTTCCGGCGGACAGAGCAGACCTTACGACCGGCCCGTGAGCTGCACACTCGGCAAATGACCCGATACCCCTCCGCCGGGTTCTCTGCTAACTTTTTAGATGTCGCGGAAGGTCTCGATGCTCGCCCCCAGCTCGGTGAGGCGCTCGGCCAGCTGCTCGTAGCCGCGGTTGATCACGTACACGT
>JABFYB010000428.1 GCA_013361475.1 Hamadaea sp. | reverse complement strand
GGCGATCATGCTCGCCTCGGACACGGTGCCGGTGTACCACAACGGCGTCTGACCAGCCGAACTCGGGCGGTGCCGATCGAGCAGGATGCGCATGCCCTTCTGGCCCGCGTACGCGATGACTTTGTCGAGGATCTGCAAGGGCGAGTTGCCCACCAGGTCCGGGTTCACGTAGTCATTGATGCCCGTGGCCGTGGCACCCGCCTTCAGCGCGTCGCCGGAGTAGGGGACGCGGATGGTGTTGTAGCCGAGCTGGGCCATGTGGTCGATCTGCGACTTCCACGGCTGGCTGGACCACAGGCCGTGGAAGGTCCGGTTGTCGGTCTCCATGCCGAACCAGTTGATCCCGGTGAGCCGGACCGTGGCGCCGGTGCTGTCGACGAGCTTGCTGCCGTTGGTGTGCAGGTAGCCGACTCCGGTGCCGGCGGCCTGCGCGGGGCTGGCGGTGGTGAGCAGGGAGGCCACGACGAACGTGGCGGCGCTGACGGCGAGCGCGGACAGTGCCGCGCCCCAGCGTCTTCTGGGGGACATGTGTGCACTCCGTCCGTGGAGAATGGAGGATCGTGCCGGCCTGGGCGGGCCGGTGGTGCCGTCATCGAATGTAATCGAAAAGCGCTCTCCTGTCTGCGCCCACGCGTCGATCATGCTCGTCGGGAATTGATCAGGACGCCACGGACACGACACGCCGCGCGATCACGAACATAAGTTCATGATCGCGCGGAGAGAGCGTGCGGAGAGAGCGCGGGGAGGGAGGGCGGAGGCAGGGAGGGAGGGACAGTCAGCCGATGTCGCGGCGGCGGAAGCCGGCGAAGCCCAGCGCGGTGAGCACGACGGACAGCACGGACAGCCAGATCAGCGGCGGCCAGGTCAGGTCTCCGCCGGGCAGGTGCGGGGTGTGCGTGAACGGCGACAGGTCGAGCGCCCATTGGCTGAGCCGCAGGACCGCGCCGAGCTGTCCGAGCAGCAGGAACGCCGCCAGCAACACCCAGCCCGCGGCGACGAGCCGGGGCAGGAGGCCGAACAGCGCCAGCACGATGCTCACTGTCAGCCAGATCGCGGGGAGTGAGACCAGCGCGGCGCCGATGATGCGCGGCAGCTGACCGGCCACGTCTCCCGAGCTGCCGCCGTAGGCCAGTCCGCCGACGACTCCGACGACCAGCATGCTCAGCACCGGGCCACCCAGCGCGAAGAGCACGTAGCCGGCGTTCCACCGTGGCCGGCCGACCGCCGTGGCCAGGATCGGTTCGAGCCGTCCGGTGGTCTCCTCGCTGCGGGCGCGTACCGCTGCTTGAATGCCCTGCCCGGCGGCGGCGATCGCGGTGATCGAGATCAGCGTGACCATGAACAGGTCGCCGAGCGCGGTCGCGCCGCCGAGCCGCTGGAACATCTCGGCCAGTTCCGGGCTGTCCTTCAGCGCGTCCGACGCGGTGGTGGCGGCCGAGCCGAGCACGCCGCTGATCACCGCGAATCCGATCAGCCAGCCGATCAGGCCGCCGCGCTGCAAACGCCAGGCCAGGCCCAGGGGCGAGGACAGGCTCCGCCCGGCCCGTGGTGGTCCGGGCCGCGGGGCGACCAGGCCCGCGTCGATGTCCCGGCTTCCCGCCAGCTGATACGCCCAAAGCCCGAGCGCCACGGCGATCAGCAGGAGAACTCCCCCGATCCACCAGCGTTCTCCGGCGTACGGGCGGATGCGCTGGGCGAACCCGATCGGCGAGAGCCAGGACAGCACGGAGTTCTCGTCGCCGTTGGCGTCTCCGGCCGCCCGGAGGAGGAACGATCCACCGAGGACGGCGCCGAAGATCCAGCGTGCCGTACGCGCACTTTGCGTCAGCTGGGCCGCCAAGCCGGCCACTGCTCCGAAGAAGGCGCAGAGGACGGCGTACTCGAGGCCGAAGGCCCACGCTCCGGCGCCGGGGGCGGCCGACGCGAGCCCCAGCGCGGCGAGCACGCCGATGACGGCGCTCGCGCCGAAGGCGAGCAGCAGGGCCGCGACCAGTTGGGCGGGCCGGCCGACGACGGTCGCGCCGAGCAGTTCCCGGCGGCCCTGCTCCTCCTCGTTGCGCGTATGCCGGATGACGGTGAGCCCGACGGCCAGCGCCGCGATGATGACGAGGATGCCGGAGCGCCAGGCCGACAACTGCCCGAGGTTCGGGGCGAAGATCGGCCCGTAGAAGCCGGTGATCGACGGTGAGGCGATCATGGACTTCGCGAACTTGGCCAGCTCCACCGGATCGGGGTAGAGCGCCTTGAAACTGCCGGCCACGCTGGCCGGGAACAAGGCCAGGAGGACGACCCAGAGCGGCAGGATGATCCGGTCCCGGCGTAGGGCCAACCGCAGCAGTTGCCCGGTTCCGGCGAGCGCGGTCACGACTGCACTCCTTCGGCCTGGTAGTGGCGCAGGAACAGCTCCTCGAGGGTCGGCGGCTGGCTGGTCAGCCCGCGTACGCCCAGCGAGGCCAGATGCCGCAGCGTCTCGTCGAGGACGGCGGTGTCGACCTGGAACTTGACCCGGCTGCCCTCGACGACCAGATCGTGTACGCCGGGCAGGGTGGTGAGCCCGTCGGGCGGCGACGCCAGGTCGGCCGCGATCGACGTACGCGTCAGGTGCCGCAGTTCGGTGAGGGTGCCGGTCTCGACGGTCTTCCCAGCGCGGATGATGCTCACGCGGTCGCAGAGGGCTTCGGCCTCGGCCAGGATGTGGCTGGAGAGCAGGACCGTCCGCCCGTTCTGCCGCTCGGCGTTGATGCAGTCCTGGAAGACGGATTCCATCAGCGGGTCGAGGCCGGAGGTCGGCTCGTCGAGGATCAGCAGTTCGGCGTCGCTGGCCAGGGCGGCGACGAGGGCCACCTTCTGCCGGTTGCCTTTGGAGTAGGTGCGGCCCTTCTTGCGGGGGTCGAGTTCGAAGCGCTGGATCAGTTCGTCGCGCTTGCCCTTGTCGCCGCCGCCGCGCAGCCGGGCGAGCAGGTCGATGACTTCTCCTCCGGTCAGGTTCGGCCAGAGGGTGACATCGCCCGGGACGTACGCGAGCCGTTTGTGCAGGTTCACCGCGTCCTTCCACGGGTCGCCGCCGAACAGGGTGGCGCTGCCTCCGTCGGCTTTGAGGAGGCCGAGCAGCACCCGGATGGTGGTCGACTTGCCGGCCCCGTTGGGGCCGAGGAAGCCATGGACTTCGCCACGGCGGACGACCAGGTCGAGCCCGTCCAGCGCCTGCGTCGGCCCGAAGCTCTTGCGCAGGCCCGACGCCTCGATGATGTTTTCCATGTTTTGGACGCTACACTTGCTTCACAAACTTGTGAAGCTTGTGCCGTGTCAAAATCGAGGTGTGACGCAGGGAGCAGAGATGGCGCAGAAGCCGACGACGAACGGGCCGCCGGGCCGCGACGAGGACGGCGTACGCCGCTTCGTCGAGCACACGGCGATGACCTTCGCCAACTACGGAATGCCGCGGATGGCGGCCCGGGTGCTGATGCTCCTGATGGCGGCCGAGGAGTCCACGCTGACCGCCGCCGAGATCGCCGACGGGCTGGCGATCAGCCCCGCCGCCGTCTCCGGCTCGGTGCGCTATCTCCAGCAGCTAGGACTGGTCGTGAAGGAGCCGGTGCCGGGCTCCCGCCGAGACGTCTACCGGCTGCCGGACGACGCCTGGTACCAGGGCGCCATGGTCAAGGGCGGCATCTTCGCCGTCGTCGGCAAACTGGCGGCCGAAGGAGTGGAGGCCGCCGGCGGACGGGGAACCGTCGCCGGCGGCCGGATCGCCGAAATGGCGGATTTCTACGCGTTCATCCAGGACGAGATGGCGGGCCTCCTGGAACGCTGGGAAGCCCGCCGGGGCTCCGTCTGAGGGGTCAGCGGATCGTGAAGCGGCCCAGGCCGGGCGCGCTCTCGTGCCAGACCCGGTCCAGCGCCGTCACGACATACGTGTACGCCGTGCCGGCGACCGCGGTCGTGTCGAGGTAGGACGTTCCGCGGACGGTCGCGATGAGCTGGCCGGCGTCGGCCAGGTCGCACGGCTCGGGCAGCGGGTCGCGGCCCTCGTAACGGTAGACCGCGAACGACGTCGGGTCGTCGAACGGCTGGCCCTCGTTGCCCGGGGCCAGCCACTGGAGGCGTACGCCGGCCTCGTCGCGGTGCAGGTAGGTGATGACCGGCGGGATCATCGGCTTGGCGGCCACCCGCTCCAGCACCGGAGGCAGCGACGGACGCGAGTAGTACGCGGCCGCGTACAGGTCGGTCGCGCCGAGCCGGTTGGCCTTCACATCCTTGGCCGAGAAGTGGATGCTGCCGTCGACCTCGGGCAGCGACCGGTTGAGCGCGAGGTGCTTGCCCATCTCGTTCGGGTCGAACCAGGCCGCCGGCTGCCCGGCCGCCGAGATCTTGTAGTCGGCCTGGCCGATGTAGAGCTGGCACTGGGTGCCGGCGACGACGTCGGCCCACCACGGCACGAGCTTGGCGTAGTCGGCCACCGCGAGACCGATGTTCCAGTAGACCTGCGGGACGATGTAGTCCAGCCAGCCCTCCTTGACCCACTTGCGGGTGTCGGCGAAGTTGGCGTCGTAGGACTGCGTGCCGCCGGTGTCCGAGCCCAGCGGGTCGGCCGCCTTGTTGCGCCAGATGCCGAACGGGCTGACCCCGAACTTCACCCACGGCTTGGCCTCACGGACCTTCTGCGACATCTCCTGGATCAGCAGGTCGATGTTGTTGCGCCGCCAGTCCGCCTTGGTCGCCCAGCCCGCGCCGTGCTCGGCGAAGGTCGCCTCGTCGCCGAAGTCCTGGCCGGACGCCGGGTACGGGTAGAAGTAGTCGTCGAAGTGCACGCCGTCGAGGTCGTACTTGGTGACGGCGTCCATGATCGCGTCCTGCACGAACGCGCGGACCTCGGGGATGCCGGGGTTGTAGTAGAGCCGGGTCGCCGCGTTGCCGACCGGGTACGCCACCGCCCATTCGGGGTGCTGCTGGACGGGGTGGTTGGGGGCGAGCTTGGTGATGTCGCCACCCGCGCCACCGGGGGCGGGCATGGACACCCGGTACGGGTTGAACCAGGCGTGGAATTCGAGGTTGCGCGCGTGGGTCTCGGCGACCATCCAGGCGACCGGGTCCCAGCCGGGGCCGACGCCGTCCCGCTTGCCGGTCAGCCACTCCGACCACGGCTCGTACGCCGAGGGCCAGAACGCGTCGGCGGTGGGCCGGATCTGCACGACCACGGCGTTGTGGTTGAGCTTCTCGGCGAGGTCGAGCCAGGCGCGGTAGTCGGCCTTGAGGGTCTGCTCGTCCAGACCGGCCGCTCGCGGCCAGTCGATGTTGACGACGCTGGCGATCCACATCGCGCGGAACTCACGCTTCGGCGTCGCCGGGTCGACCTCGCAGTTCGACGTGTCCGGCGTCGGGAACGGGTCCGGCGTGCCCGCGAGGGTCGAGGGCTCCTCGGCGAACGCCACGCCGGGGAGGGCGGCGGTCAGCGGAGCCGCCAGTGCCAGAGCCGTGAAAGTACGGCGAGGCAGGGATGGGGACATCGTTGTTCCTCCAGGGGCTGCTCATTCAAGGGGGTGCTCGCTGTTAAAGTTTCACCATTTCTTCGCCGTTGGCAATACTCCTTAACGACGCAAACTCCCGGTCATGCCTGGCAGCCGAAGGTCGGTTTACGCCGGTGCCCGCAAGATGGCATGCTTGCCCACGTTCGCGGGGAGGGGTGGATGGCAGGAGTACAGGCGCTGCGGCCGAGCGACCAGCTCCAGATCGGTGGCTATCAGCTGCTGGGCCGCCTCGGCGAGGGCGGCATGGGGACTGTCTACCTGGCACAGTCGCCCGAGGGGACGCAGGTCGCGCTCAAGGTCATCCGCGATCATCTGCTCGACCGGGAGGAATTCCGGCAGCGATTCCGCGGTGAAGTGGCCCGGGCGAAGACCGTCCCGCCGTTCTGCACCGCCGAGGTCATCGAGGCCGACCCCGACCACGATCCGCCCTACCTGGTCGCCGAGTACGTGGACGGCCCGACCCTGGCCGACATCGTCAAGGAGTCCGGCCCGCTCAGCGGGGCCGCCCTGCAGTCCCTCGGCATCGGCGTGGCCACCGCGTTGACCGCCATCCACGCCGCCGGGATCATCCACCGCGACCTCAAACCGGGCAACGTCCTGCTCCCCCGCGGCGGCGTCAAGGTGATCGACTTCGGGCTCGCCCGCGACTCCGACACGCCCACCGGCATCACCCAGGGCGACCAGGTCATGGGCACCGTGCCGTACATCGCGCCGGAGCGGCTCAGCGGCGGGCTGAAGGCGGTGAACGCCAAGGCCGACGTCTTCGCCTGGGGCGCGGTCATGTGCTACGCCGCGACCGGGCACACGCCGTTCGCCGGGGACACGCCGGCCACCACGGCGATCCGCATCCTCACCGAGGCGCCCAACCTGACCGGGGTGAACGGCCCGCTCCGCGACGTCGTCGCCTTGGCGCTGGCGAAGGACCCGGCCGAGCGGCCGACCGCCCGGGAACTGCTCGACCTGCTCATGTCGGTCGGCTCCACCCGCAAGGTGCCGCAGGATGTCATGATCCCGGCGCAGGCGGCGTACGAGGCGACCGCGGACGACGAGCCCACGGTCAGCACCCGTCTCCCGGTCCGCAAGCCCCGCCGTCGCGTACGCACCCTGTGGATCGTCCTCGCCACCGTGATCGCCCTGGTCGCCGCCGGCATCTTCGCGTACGGGGTGTGGCCCGACCGGAACAGCCACGCCGGGGATCCACCGGCTTCACCGTCGCCGCAAACGACCCCGCTCTCCGTTCCCGAAGGCTTCCAGCTCGTCCTCGCCGACCCGATGACGAAGTCGGACAACTGGATCCAGCGCACCGAGGCGCAACTGTCCGCCAAGTGCGTCTACAACCACGGCGTCTACGTCGTCTCGGTCACCGGAACGGTCTACCGGTGCACCGGTCCGTCGCAGAAGTATCGCGACTTCGCCCTCTCCGTCACGGTGCAACTGACCGATCCCGGCACCTGCGCGGGGATCTGGTTCCGCTACACCGGCGACAGCGGATACGCGCTGCAGATCTGCGAGGACGGGGCCTACTTCGTCCGGCACGAGAAGGACGGCGACGGGAACTGGAGCAACCCGACCCGGTTGGAGATGCCGTTCCCCGAACGGCTTCAGATCGGGTCGTCCGAGCGCTTCACCATCCTCGCGGTGGGCAACCATTTCACCTTCGCGCACAACGGTTACATCATGGACGAGCGCGACGAGACGACCTATGTAGAGGGCCGGCTCAATCTCGGTGTGCTGCAGCGCGAACCCGGCCCGTCCATCGAGCACTCGGCCGGCTTCAGCGACGTCGAGATCTGGGCGCCGGGCGAGCCCTCCGCTCGCGCGACGAGCTAGCGCGCCTCCGGGTCCAGGCCCAACGCGGCTCGCCCACCGTCCACGGGCACCACAGCGCCGTGGACGAAGCTCGCCGCGGGTGACATCAGGAACGCGACCACTTCCGCCACTTCACTGGTACGCCCGACGCGGCCGACCGGATGCAGCCGGTTCAGTTCGCGCCGGACGTCTTCGGGCGCGTCGTCGAGTCGCTCCGTCGCGACGGAGCCGAGCGCGACCGCGTTGACCCGGACGCCGTACCGTCCATAGTCGACCGCCAAGGCGCGGGTCAGTCCTTCGATCGCCGCCTTCGCCGTGGCGTACGGGAGGGCGCCGGGCACGGCCCGCTGGGCCTGATGCGACGAGACGTTGACGATCGCGCCGCCCTCGCCCGCCGCCAGCATCCGGCGTACCGCCGTCGAGCAGCCGGTCAGCGCCGGGGCGAGGTTCGCCGCGATGAGGTCCAGCACCTGCGCCGGTGGCGTGTCGTGGACGAACGCGTCCCGGAAGACCGCCGCGTTGTTCACCCAGCCCGCCAGCCGCCCCTCGCGCTCGGCCAAGTCGGCCGCCCGTTCGGCGACCGCCTCGTCGGCGGCGTCCCCGGCCACGCCCCGCCCCACGGCGACGTCGGCCAGCGCAGCCGGATCCCGCTCGACCACGACGACGGCGCCGTCCCGGCTCAAGCGCTCCACGATCGCCCGGCCGATGCCGCGCCCACCGCCCGTGACCACATAGGAGCGCTGCATTACGCGTATTCCTGAAGGAGTTCCTGGACCAGCCGCGGCAGTGCCTCGCCGATGGGCTCACGCACGACGGTGCTCGCGAGGTGGTCGTACGGCGTGGCCTGCGCGTTCACGATGGTGATGCGCGCGCCGGCCTGCGCGGCGATCGCGCACAGCGACGCCGCCGGTTCGACGGTCAGCGACGTGCCCACCGCCCAGAACAGCTCGCACGCGGCCGCGACCTGAGCCGCGCGGTCCATGGTGTCCGGATCGAGCAGCTCACCGAACATGATCGTGCCCGCCTTCAGGATGCCGCCGCAGGCCGTGCAGCGCGGATCGGGCTCGCCCTCCTCGACCCGGTCGAGCGCCTCCCGCATGGTCGTACGCGCACCGCAGCCGACGCACCGCACGGTGAACATGGTGCCGTGCACCTCGATGACCTTGCGATCGGAGATCCCGGCCTTCTGGTGCAGGCCGTCGATGTTCTGCGTGACGACCCGCAGCGGGAACCCGTGGCGCTCCAACTCCGCCAACGCCAGATGGGCCGCGTTCGGCCGGGCCGTCCACGCCGGACTGTCCTTGCGCGCCAGCCAAGACGCCTTGCGGACCTCCTCGTCGGCCAGGTAGTTCTGCAGCGTGAACAGCTTCTCCTTGGCCGGATCGCGCGTCCACACGCCGTTCGGGCCCCGGAAATCCGGGATGCCGGAGTCGGTGGAGATCCCCGCCCCCGTCAACACGGTGATCAGCGGCTTCTGCTCGCTCATGCCTCCCCCTCGCCGGGTGCGCTCAGCGGTCTGAGATCGGGTCCAGGACCGGTTTGACGTCAAGGATCGGCGTGCCGTCGATCGCCTCCAGACCGCTGACGCGCAGCCGCAGTCCGTCGACCTCGCGCACGGTCACCCGGTGCAGGCCGATCGGGTTCGGGCGATCCGGCGACCGCGTACTGAACACGCCCTGCTCCGGACGGGCGAGATCGCCGCGCGGGTGCACCACCTGAACGGTTCGATCGGCCCGGTCGAGCCAGGTGAGCAGCAGGATGTCCGCTCCCGGGCGCAGATCGCGGGCGGCGTCGGCATACTTCGGGTCGATGACGATCCAGGCGTCGGGCGCGCCTTCGTCGCCCTGCCGGGGCGCGTCCGCCAGCGACGTCAGGGGCGAGGAGACCGTCGCCACTGCGTACGCCGTGAAGTCACTCATGGACGTCATCGTTTCACGCAGGTGTACGCGCCATACAGCCGCCGCTCGTAGGCGACGTCCACGATGTCGAAGCCGGCGGCGATGAGCATCGGCTCGAACAGCCACCGGAAGGTGCTGTACTCCGTGCGGATGTGCTCGGCATAGTCCTCGGCGGTGTAACCGGCGGCGGGATCCTCGGCGGCGCCGGCGAACCAGTCCGCGAAGACCGCGTCCACCTCGGACGGCGCGAAGTCGTAGATCAGGTCCCGCACGCGCAGTACGCCACCCGGCCGGAGCATGTCGGCGATCCGCTGCACCGCGACGACCTTGAAGAAGTCGGGCAGCTGGTGCAGGGCGTTACGGGTGAACACCCCGTCGACCGGGCCGTCGGGCTGGAAGCTGAGGAACCCGGCCTGGACCACTTCCAGTCCATGAGTGGCCAGGTGGGCGGTCATGGCCGGCGACACGTCGACCGCGACGACCCGGCCGAACGCGTCCTTCGCCTTCCTCGAGAACTGGCCGGTTCCGGCGGCCAGGTCGACCACGGTGGCATCGCTGCCCAGACCGAGGGCCCGCATCGCCGCGATGTCGTCGGCGGGGTCCGGGAAGCCCTGCTTGCGGTCGTAGCCAGCGATGAAGTCGCGATCGAGGTGTTCGGGGCCGGCGTGGGCGACCTCGTCCAGCTGCCAGGTGTGGATCATGCCTTCCAGCGTGCCGCGTCGGGCGCGGCCGCGCGACCGGTTTTGGGCGGCCGCTTTGGGGTGGTTGCCATGATCATGGTCATTTCCGGGTCGTCATGGTGACGTGGAAATGACCCTGATCATGGCAACCGTCAGATCAACCCGGCGCGCGACCACAGCAGACGCGCCGGACCCGTCACCAGGCCGAGGTCGCCGAGGTAGGCGTACACGCGGGAGGCGGACCAGCGCAGCGTCTCCTGGAAGTGCGGATTCGATCGGGCGGCGGCCCGCCCGTCGCGCGGCCGGATGCCGACGGCGGCGTACGCCCGGGGGTGCACGAGCCGACCGGCGATCGAGTACGCCGCCCGCGCGATCACGATCCGCGCGTACGCGCTGCGCAGGGGTCCGGCCGCCGCGACCTGCCGGGCCAGTTCCTCCCGGGCGTAGCGGACGTGCCGGGCCTCCTCGACGACGTGGATGCGGGAGACCATGCGGATCAGCGGTTGCAGCGTGTCGTCGCCCATGATCTCGCGCTGGAACGAGTCGAGGATCTCCTCGGCGATCAGGATCGAGGCGTACATGTGGGGGCCACGGGCGGTCGCCTTCAGCCAGCGGCCGAGCGCGTGGTCGAACGTGTTCGCCGGGTAGACCGGGCAGCCCATGGCTTCGATGAGGCGGCCGAACATGATGGAGTGGCGGCACTCGTCGGCCACCTCGGTCAGCGCGTACTGGGCGTGGCGACTGGTGGGGTCGCTGTCGTAGTACTGCCGGATCAGCATCTCCATCAGGATGGTCTCGAACCACAGCCCGGCGCTGGCGGCGCTGGCCACCTCGTGCTTGGTCAGCTCGACCCGCTGCTCCTCGGTCAGCCCGTCCCACAGCGCGGTGCCGTAGAGGCTGCTGCGCTGCGGGGGAAGCCAGTACGCGCCCGGCACCGGCGGCGCGGTCCAATCGATCTCGACGATCGGGTCGTAGCTCGTCCGCAGCGAGGACTCCAGGAGTCTCTCGGCGGTCAGCTCCCGTGCCTCCATGTCCACGCCTCCCGGCTATTGACGTTACGGGTCGTAACTGTTACGAGTAGTAGCATGCAAGGCGAGGGCACGGAAGTCAATGGACGTAAGCAGCGCTGGGCCGCCCATCGGGAGCAGCGCCGGATCGAGCTGATCCAGGCCGCGATCGCGGCGGTGCTGCGCTACGGCCCCGAGGTCGACATGGAGCAGGTCGCGGCCACGGCCGGGGTGAGCAAACCCGTGCTGTACCGCTACTTCGCCGACAAGTCCCAGCTGTGGATGGCAGTCGGGCAGCATCTCGCCGCGGTCGTCGTGGGCGCCGTCGCGCCCGCCGTCGAGCAGGTACGCGAAGAGCGCAGCCTCATCGAGGCGACCATCGACGCGTACCTGGGCGTCATCGAGGCCGAGCCGAATCTGTACCGCTTCGTCATGCACCAGTCGGGGATTCCCGGCGTCCATCAGCTCATCGTCGGGGCCAGCCGGGAGGTGGCGGTCGAACTCGCCCGGGTCATCGGCGATCGGCTGCGGGCGCTGGGCCTCGACGCCGGTCCGGCCGAGCCGTGGGCGTACGGGTTGGTGGGCTTCGTGCAGTCGGTCGGCGACTGGTGGATGCAGCACGGCCGCCCCATGCGGCGTGAGGCGCTGACCGATTACCTCACCGAACTGCTGTGGAGCGGGTTCGACGGGCTGCGGCGGCGGGCCGACCTGCCCCTGGCGCTGGCGACCGAGCCCATGCCACCGGCGACCAAGGCGGAACCCTCGACCAAGGCGGAGCCGTGAGCTACGCAGGCGAGGGCCGCGTCGGCGATCTGCCGGTGACCGTCCACTTGAGCGGCCAGTGGCAGCCGGTCGACGGCCGCTTCCATTGGGGCGGACGGATTTCGCCGTCCCCGGAGGTGGTTCAGCTCGTCCGCAGTGGACGCCGTGAGGTGATCATCCACATCGGAGAAATGGCGGCGCCGGGCCGGCTCGGCGAGGTGGACCCGTGGGGCGGCGTACGCGTCACCGGGGTCGGCGCACCCCCGTGGGAGGAAGAATGAGCCAGCACGTCGACATCGCCATCATCGGGGCCGGCTTCGGCGGGCTGGGCGCGGCGATCCGCCTGCGCAAGGCCGGGTTCGGCGACTTCCTCGTCTTCGACGACGGCGACGACGTGGGCGGCACCTGGCGGGACAACACGTACCCGGGATGCGCCTGCGACGTGCCGTCGCACCTCTACTCCTTCTCCTTCGCCCCCAATCCGGACTGGTCCGACACCTTCTCCGGCCAGGCCGAGATCTGGGCGTACCTGCGCGGGTGCGTCGACCGGTTCGGCTTGCGCGAGCGCATCAGGACGAGGCACCGGGTGACCGACGCCGCCTGGGACGGCACCCGCTGGGTGATCACCACCAGCCAGGGCGAGTACACCGCTCGCGTCCTCATCGCGGCGGCCGGCCCGCTGAGCGATCCCTCCATTCCGGACATCCCCGGGATCGGCGACTTCCAGGGCACCGTCTTCCACTCCGCGCGCTGGCGGCACGACCACGACCTGTCCGGCAAGCGCGTAGCGGTCATCGGCACCGGCGCGTCGGCGATCCAATTCGTCCCGCGCATCCAGCCTGAAGTCGGGCACCTGTCGCTCTTCCAGCGCACACCGGCCTGGATCATGCCGCGGATGACCCGCCGGATCACCCGCGTCGAGCGCCTGATCTACCGGCACGTCCCCGGCGCACAGCGGCTCGCGCGCCTGGGCATCTACTCGGTCCGCGACGCGATGGGCGTCGGCTTCCTGCACCCGCGCGTGAACCGGCTCGCGTCCCGCCTCTCACTGCGCACACTCCGGCGGCAGGTGCGCGATCCCGAGCTTCGCGACAAGATCACGCCACGGTACGCGATGGGCTGCAAACGAGTCCTGATATCCAATGACTACTGGCCGGCGTTGACCAAGCCGAACGTCGACGTCGTGACGTCGGGCATCACCCGGATCACGGCGAGCGGCCTGGTCACCGCCGACGGCGTGGAGCATCCGGCCGACACGATCATCCTCGGCACCGGCTTCCACGTCACGGACTCGCCGATCATGCGGCACATCCGCGGGGCGGACGGCCGAGCGCTGAGCGAGGCCTGGACGCCGAGCATGTACGCGTACCGGGGCACGACGGTGCCCGGCTTCCCGAACCTGTTCTTCCTGCTCGGACCCAACACCGGGCTCGGGCACACCTCGGTCGTGCTGATGATCGAGTCCCAGCTGAACCTCGTGGTCAAGGCGCTCAGGCACATGCGGGCGCGGGGCCTGGCCGCGATCGAACCGACCCCGGCGGCGCAGCGCGCGTGGTCGGCCGTCGTCGAGCAGAAGATGCGCGGCACCGTGTGGGAGACCGGCTGCTCCAGCTGGTATCTCGACGCCACCGGGCGCAACACGACCATCTGGCCCGGCTTCGCGACCGGCTTCCGGTGGCGTACGCGGCAGTTCCGGGCGGCGGACTACGTCGCCCTCACCCCTGTCAAGGAGCACGCCGATGCGCTATGACCTGGCGGGCAAGACCGTTCTCATCACCGGCGCGGCGCGCGGCATCGGCGCCCAGGTCGCCCGGCTCGCCGCCGCCCGGGGCGCCCAGGTCGCCCTGGTCGGCTTGGAACCCGAGCTGCTGAACCAGGTCGCGGCGGAGGTCGACGGCTTCGCGTACGCCGCCGACGTCACCGATCAGTCCGCGTTGGACAACGCGGTCGCTGCGACGGTGGACCGGTTCGGGCGGCTCGACGTCCTCGTGGCAAACGCTGGGATCGCCAACCTCGGCACGGTCGCGACCGGCCCGGTCGACGCGTTGGTGCGTACGGTCGAGGTGAATCTCGTCGGGGCCATGCGGACGGTCAGCGCCGCGCTCCCCCACGTCGCCGACGCGAAGGGGCACGTCCTGATCGTGTCGTCGGCGGCGGCGTTCACGGCGATGCCCGGCATGGCGGCGTACTGCGCGTCGAAGGCGGGTGTGGAGCAGTTCGGCAACGTGCTGCGGCTGGAGGCGTACCACCGGGGCGTCACGGTCGGGACCTGCCACCCGATCTGGATCGACACGGACCTGGTGCGGGACATCCGCGCCGACCTCGCCTCGTTCCGGTACGCCCAGAAGCGCCTGCCGTGGCCGCTGAACAGCGTCATCTCGGTCGAGCAGTGCGCGGAGTCGATCGTCCGGGGCATCGAGCGCCGCAAGCGCAAGGTGTACGTGCCCCGGTCGATGGCGCTGGTGCAGGCGCTGCGCCCGATCGTGCTGTCGGGCTT
>JABFYB010000702.1 GCA_013361475.1 Hamadaea sp. | reverse complement strand
GGCCGCCTCGGCGAACTGGAAGGCGAGCCCGGTCGGCTGATGCGCGTCGCTGCCGAAGCCGACGGCTTCGCCGCCTTCGTCGTGCCACCATCGGACGATTTCGGGATTCATCGGCCCTCTGGTGTTCACCTCCAGGACCCGTCCGCTGTCGGCGAGCGTACGCAGGGCGTGGCGGAACTCGTCCTCGAACGGATGGGGGTCGAACGGTTCGGCGTCGGCGGGCCAGTAGCGGACGACGTAATCGATGTGCGCCAGTACGCCGAACTCGGCCGCCTGCGCGATCATCGTCGGCAGTTCGGCCAGGTAGTCCCGCAACACCTCGCCCGGCGGGCGGCGGCGGAGGTGGAAGGGCGGCTCGGCGGCCTTGTCGTCGTCCCACGGGATCGTGTGCAGGGAGCCGAGCACCCGCTCGAACTCGCCGACGGCCAGGAGACGGGCGACCTGATCGCGGTGCCGGTGCGGTTCACCCAGCTCCACGCCGCTGATGATCCGCAGACCGGGGAACTTCGACCGGCAGCGGTCCAGGGACTCCAGGTAGCCCAATGCGTCGAACGCGGGCGGAACCACGCGGTCGTCCGCGTCGAGGTGGGCTTTGAGGCGGGGGAAGGGATCCAGCTCGCCCGGATCGACCGTCCACTTGGTGTGATCGACGTGTTCGGTGAACGCGATCGCGGGCAGGCCGAGGGCCACCGCCTGTGCGCACGTCTGCTCCATCGCGCCGTCCGGCGCGTCCCACGACCATTCGCTGTGCACGTGTCCGTCGGTGGGGACCATGCCGCCATTCTGCTGAGCGCCTGATCATTGCGCCAGCCATGCTGCTTCGCGCGGCGAAATGCCCGTTGATACCGCATGGCTGACGCGGCGATCACGACACCGAGGGTTGTTCGCCCGGTGTATACGCCGGGTGTATAGTCACCCGCATGACGGTGCCCTTGACCCTCCTCGGCCTGCTCGAACGCGAGCCGAGTCACGGCTACGAGCTGAAGCGGGACTACGACGCGTACTTCGGGCGCGGGCGGCCGCTGCCGTTCGGCCAGGTGTACGCGACGCTGAGCCGGCTGGCCCGGGACGGCAAGGTCGTCATCAGCGACGTCGGCAAGGGCGACGGCCCCGACCGCAAGCGCTACATCATCACCGAGGTCGGCGCCACGGAGGTCGACGCCTGGTTGACCGAGCCCGTCGAGCCCGAGCCACACCTGCAGACCATCCTGTTCTCGAAGGTGGTGCTGGCGCTCATGCTCGGCCGGCCCGCCGAGGAATACCTCGACACGCAGCGGCGCGCCCACCTTCAGCGGATGCGCGAACTCACCGAGGTCCGGCGTACGGGTGGGCTGGTGGACGCGTTGCTCGCCGACCACAGCCTGTTCCACCTGGAGGCGGATCTGCGCTGGATCGACCTGACCGCGGCCCGGCTGGACGCGCTGGCGAAGGAGGTCCGCAAGTGAGCGCCCTGATCGAGGCCCGCGACGTCGCCTTGTCCTTCGGCGAGACCCAGGCCCTGCGCGGTGCGTCCTTCCGAGCTGAGGCCGGTGAGATCGTCGCCGTCATGGGGCCCAGCGGCTCCGGCAAGAGCACCCTGCTGCACTGCCTGGCGGGCATCCTCGTGCCCGACTCCGGCGAGGTGACCTTCGCCGGGGAGCGGGTCGACCAGTTGTCCGAGACCCGGCGCAGCGCGCTGCGCCGGGACCGGTTCGGCTTCGTCTTCCAGTTCGGTCAACTGGTTCCGGAGTTGACCGTCCACGAGAACGTCGCCCTGCCCTTGCTGCTCGGCGGCGTACGCCGGGCGCAGGCGATGGAGCGAGCCCGAGTCTGGTTCGAGCGACTCGATCTGTCCGGAATGGAGGGACGCCGGTCCGGTGAGCTGTCGGGCGGGCAGGCGCAGCGGGTCGCGCTGGCCCGGGCCCTGGTCGCCGAGCCCGAGGTGCTCTTCGCCGACGAGCCGACCGGTGCCCTGGACTCGCTGACCGGGGAGCAGGTCATGGAGTTGCTCGTCGGCTCGGCCCGAGAGCAGGGCACGACCGTCGTCCTGGTGACCCACGAGGCGCGGGTGGCGGCGTACGCCGACCGTGAGGTCATCGTCCGGGACGGCCGCGTCGCCGTGACCGAAGGCCTCGTGTCGTGATCCGGCTCGGTCTGCGCCTCACCGTCGCCGGCGGCCGGGAGGCCTTCGTCCGGCTGATCACCATCGCCGCCGCCGTGGCGCTCGGAGTCGGCCTGGTGCTGGCGACGGTCGCCGCGATCAACGCCGTCCATTCGCTCAACCACCGGTACGCCTGGATGAACACCGGGCTCGTCCCGGCGGCCGCCGGCGACTCCGTCCACGCCGACGCGCTGTGGTGGGCGCCCCGCGAGGACTTCTACGACGCGGACGCGATCGCCCGGGTCGACGTCGCGGCGACCGGCCCCGATTCGCCGATCCCACCGGGCGTGCCCCGGTTGCCGGCGGCGGGGGAGTACTTCGTCTCGCCGAAACTCCACGACCTGCTCGCCGTCACCCCGCCGGAGCAGTTGGGCGACCGGTTTCCCGGCCACGAGGTGGGCATCATCGGTGACGAGGCGCTGCCGTCGCCGACCTCGTTCGTGATCCTCATCGGGCACGACCCGGCCGAAGCCGCGAAGCTGCCGAACGCGCGGCAGGTCACGAGCATCTTCGGCACCTCACCGGAGGACTGCGCGGGGTGCATCGTCGGCTACCGGGCCGCCGGGTTCGACCTCGTGCTCGGCGTCGTGGCCGGAGCCCTGCTGTTCCCGGTGCTCATCTTCATCGGCACCGCGACCCGGCTGACCGCCGCCCGGCGGGAGCAGCGGTACGCGGCCATGCGGCTCATCGGCGCGACGAGCGGCCAGATCTCGAAGATGGCGGTCGTCGAGGCCGCCGTCGCCGCCGTCATCGGCACGGTGCTCGGCTTCGGCGTCTTCCTCGTGCTGCGAAAACCGTTGGCGGCGATCCCGTTCACCGGAGCGCCGTTCTTCCCCGACGACATGGCGCTGACGGCGACGAACGTGGTGTGCGTGGCGGTGGGCGTACCGGTGGCGGCGCTGCTGGTGGCGTGGCTGTCCCTCCGTCGCGTACGCGTCTCCCCGCTGGGCGTGACCCGGCGGACCACCCCGAAGCCGCCCCGGGCGTACCGGCTGATTCCGCTGGTGGTCGGCGTGGCCTGGCTCTCCTACTTGGACGGTCATCGTCCCGACACGAGCATCAAGCAGGTCGCGGTCTTCCTGCCCGGGTTCCTCGTCGTCATGTCGGGGCTGGTCATCGCCGGGCCGTGGTTCACGATGGTCGGCTCCCGGCTGCTGGCCCGGCGGGCGCAGCGGCCGTCCACCCTGATCGCCGCCCGGCGCCTGTCGGACAACCCGCAGGGCGGCTTCCGCGCGGTCAGCGGCCTGGTCCTGGCGATGTTCGTGACCAGCGTGGCGGTCGGCGTCATCGGCACGATCTCCGCCGACCGCAGCGCGATGGACTACCGCTTCGACACCGGTTACGTGCGGCAGATGTTCTGGCCGGAACCCGGACCCACGGGCACGCCTGCCGTCACGGATCAGCTCAGAAAGGTCCCCGGGGTGAGCGAGGTGTTCTTCCTGCGGTCGAACCCCGGCTTCGGCGGCGCGGATCAGCCCGGCGCCTTTGGCGACCAGCCGTACGTGATGTCCTGCGCCGACCTGGCCCGGCATCCCGAGTTGGGCAGCTGCCCGGCCGGCGCCGAGGCGGCGTCGGTGGCCGACTTCGGGGTTCCGAAGGGAATGCCGGCGCCGCCCTGGCCGGCGGCGGCGATCACCGCGGCGGAGCTGGAGCGACTCCCGATCGCCTCGATTCAGGTCGGCAACGACGGCTCCATCGGCGCGGTCGAAGGGAGCCGGACCCTCCTCGAAGCCGCGTTCCCCGGCGTGCACCGGCCGATCGCCGATCGTGACTTCACCAAGGACACGACGAACATGTTCACCGGCTGGGTGCAACTGGCCAACGTCGTCATCCTGGCCAGCCTGCCGATCGCCGGGTGCAGCCTGGCCGCCAGCGTCGCCGGTGGCCTCAGCGATCGCAAGCGGCCCTTCAGCCTGCTGCGGCTGACCGGCGTCTCGCTGCGTACGCTGCGGCGGGTCGTGCTGCTGGAGAGCGTCATGCCGATGCTCGCCGTGGCGGCGGTCGCGATCGGGATGGGTCTGCTGTCCGCCCAACTGTTCCTGCGGGCGCAGATGCACACCACCCTCGTGCCACCGGGCTGGGAGTACTACGTCATGGTGGCGGCCGGGCTGGTCCTGTCGCTGGCGGTCATCGCCGGAACGCTTCCCCTGCTGGCCCGGATGACCGGCCCGGAGGTCGCCCGCAACGACTGATTCGAACAATTGTTCCCGACACGCAGGCGCGCCTCTTGACGTTGTCGTACCTGTGTTCGATAGTCGTCGGGTGGACACGGATCGGGAACTGACCCCGTGGTCCGACGGCACCCGACGGGTGCGCCGCTGGATCGGCCGGGGCAAGCTGTCGGACGAGAAGATGACCATCACGCTGGGCGTCCTGCCCGACGGCCGGTGGTTCGTCGGCTCGGCCCAGGCGAGCTGGACGATGTGGCAGCCGTTCGACCGCGAGCAGGACGCGGTCGCGGTCGCCGAACGCCTCGCGTGCGGCATGCGCGAAGCGCCGGTGCGCCGGGCGACGGTGGGTGTCGCGGAGTTCGTCGGGGTGGCCGCCTAAGCTGACCGGGTGATGATCACCTGGGACCAGGTCTTCGCCTGGCGGATGCGGCGCCACCTGCTCGATCGGCCGGCTCGTGGCACGTCCGCCGTCGAGGTCGCCCACCGGCTCTGCGGCGTGCAGGCACAGGTGGCGTCCAACGCCGAGCAGGCGATCACGGCCCGCCAAGCCGAACCCCCGGCCGGCCAGGTCGCGAAGGCCTTGCTGGACCGCGACCTCGTCAAGACCTGGGCGATGCGCGGCACGCTGCACCTGCTGCCCCCGGCCGACGTCCCGGCGTTGCTGGCCCTGATGGCGGCGACCAAGGCCTGGGAGAAGCCGGTCTGGCAGCGCAACTTCGTCACCACCGCCCAGCTCACCGCGATCGCCGAGGCCGCGTCGGCCGCCTTGGACGGCGCGATCCTCACCCGCGAGCAACTGACCCAGGCGGTGCTCGAGCACAGCTCCGACCCCACCCTCGCCGAGCATCTCGCCTCCGGCTGGGGTTCGGTGCTCAAACCCTTGGCGTATCAGGGTTTGCTCGTCTACGGCCCCAGCGACGGCAACCGGGTCACCTTCACCCGGCCCGACACCTACCTCGACGCCTGGCCCGGCCTGCCTGACCCGGCCGACGCCGCGCGCGTCGCGATCCCGGCGTACCTCGGCGCCTACGGCCCCGCGTCGCCCGAGGTCTTCAACCAGTGGATCACTCGCGGTGTGCTGCGCAAGACCGACCTCAAGAAGTGGTACGCCGACCTCACGGCCGACGGCGTGCTCACCGCGGTCGACGTCGACGGGACGGCGGCGTACGCGCTGACCAGCGAACTCGACGCGATCGCGACGGCGAGGCCGTTCGACGAAGTGCGCCTGCTGCCCGCGTTCGACCAGTACGTCCTCGGCCCCGGCACCCAGGATGAGCAGCTGATCGGCGCCGGGCGCCGAGCCGAGATCAGCAAAGCGGCGGGCTGGATCTCGCCCGTGGTGATCCACCGCGGCCGAGTGGCCGGGGTCTGGGAGAGCGACGGCGACACCGTGTCGGTCCGCCTGTTCCGGGAGCGGTCCGACGTCCCGAAGACGCAGATCCAAGCCGAGGCAACCCGGATCACCGGCGGCACGCCGGCCGTGGAGATCGTCGTCGCCTGAGCCGTCAGGCCTCCGTCGCGGGGACGGGTCGGAAGCACTCGCCGTCCAGCACGGGAACGACGCTGCTCTCGTCTACTTCGGACGCGATGTCGACGTCCTGCGGGTAGCCGTACCCGGCCAGCTCACGACCGCTGGCACAGGCGTACAAGGCGTCTCGAAGGGTGGGTGCGACGTGGCGGTAGGCCGCCGCCGCCAGCTCGGCCTCGGGCGAGAAGCCGCCGAGCCCTTCGTCGAGCAGCCCCTGCAGGAACGCGCCCGCGCCCCACAAGTCCTCGATGGCCGGGCGTAGTGAGCCGTCGGCCGCCCATCGCTCCCCGGCTGGGACGACGGCCAGTGCTGTCCCGTCGGGCAGCGTGCGGGCCGCCCAGGCGGCGGCGGCCCGGGCGTTGCGCAGCGATACGCCGATGACGGTCGCGCCCGTCTCGGCCAGGCGGCGGGCGATGGTGGATCCGTTGGGCGAGGGCAGGACCAGCCGCGTGATCCCCGAAGCGGCCCGGATCGTCGCCGGCGACAGGCTCACCGGCCGGTCCGGCCCCACCTCCGACCGCCCGACGGCCAGCGTCGCGTTCTGGGCGGTGGCGTACGCGGTGGCCCGTTCGTCCCGCCAGCGGTACGGAAAGACGTCGATGCCCTGATCAGCGGCGACGGTGAGAGTGGTGGTGAAGGAGAGCACGTCGACGACGGCGACGACGGCGGAGCCGGGGCCGACCTCGTCCGCGCCGACGGGACCCCAATCACATCGCACCGCGTACGCGGTCTGCGCGTAAGGACTGGCCACCGCGAAAGCGTACGGTACGCCGCAGCCAGTTCTGCCCCGCCTCGTTTTCCCAGGGGAGAAGCGGCAGAATGGGCGGCGAGTACGCCGGCCACCTCGGGGAGGGGAGGGGAATCGGTGAGCGAGCTGCGTGCCCGGCTGGACGTGCCGTCCGGCGCCGACGCCCCGCGCGGCGCTCGCAAGACCGTCCGGCAACTGCTGACAGCATGGGGCTTCGCCGACGGCGACTGGCTCGACGTCGCCGATCTGATCGTGTCGGAACTGGTGGCCAACGCCGTCCGCCACGGTGGCGGGCTGCTGGAGATCGCCGTGCAGGCGCACGAGACCCAGGTGACGATCAGCGCCGCCGACAGCACCTCGATTCCGCCGAGACGGCGTACGCCCGACACCACCGGCGGCTACGGGCTGGCCCTCATCGATCAGCTGGCCGCGGCGTGGGGCGTCGACGACTACGAAGGCGGCAAACTCGTCTGGGTCCGGCTGCGGTCGCATCCCGCCCCGCTGCGTCCCGTCACGTGATGCGTACGCCGACCACGGCCACGTCGTCGCTGACGGCCTCGTTGTGCAGCATGTTCGCCGTCGCCGCGGCGCAGAGGCTCTCGGCGTCGTTCCCGGCCAGCCCCGCGAGCAGCTTCTCGATCCCGTCGTCGATCGACTGACGTCGGCGCTCGACGAGCCCGTCGGTGTAGAGCAGCAACCCCGTCTCCGGCACCAACGGCAGGGTCGTGATCCGGCGGGAGGTGTCCGGCAGAGCGCCCAAGGGCAGGTCGACCGGAGCGTCGAGCAGATGCCCCCGCGCCCCGGGATCGAGGACGACCGGCATGAGATGCCCGGCCACCGAGAAGGTGACCGACCGCCGATCCGGTTCGACGACGGCGTACGCCGCGGTCGCCATGGCGCCCGGCTCGAAGAGCTGGATCTTGCGGTCGAGGCGGGTGAGCACGTCGGCCGGATCGGTCGACTCCAACGCGTACGCCCGCAGCGCGCTGCGGATGCGGCCCATCACGACGGCGGACTGCAGGCCGTTGCCGGCGACGTCGCCGATGACCAGCCCGACGTGACCGGAGGGCAGGGTGAACACGTCGTACCAGTCGCCGCCGACGCCGACAGCGGCCCCGGGGATGTAACGCACGGCGATGTCCAGGCCCGGGATCTGCGGCGGGCGCGCGGGCAGCAGACTCCGTTGCAGGGCAAGGGTGGCCACGCGCTCGGTCTGCGAGAGCCGAGTGTTCGCGGCGAGGCCGGCGCGGTCGGCGACCAGCCGCAGCAATTCGATGTCGTCCTCCGTGAACGTCCGCGCCTCGACCGAGCCGACCCGCAGAACCCCGACGACGCGGCCCGCGACCAGGAGCGGCACCCCCGCCATGGAGGTCACGCGATGGTCGATCAGGACGTGGCTGAACACGTCGCCCCGATCGACGTGCTCGATGACCAGCGGCTCGCCGCCCGCCGCCACCCGTCCGGCGAAGCCGATGCCCATCGGCACCCGGATGTCGAACTGAAGCTCCTCTTCCAGACCCACGGTGGCGGCGGTGATCAACTCGCGTCCGGTCGGGTCGAGGAGCAGGATGGTGGCGGTGTCGACGTGCAGCAGGGACTTGGTCCGCGAGACCAGCTCCATCAGCAGCGCGTCGGCCGGCAGATGGGAGAGCTCCGCATCGGTCACTGCTCGGATGCGGTCGAGGATCTCCGGGTCACGACCTGCGGTCATTCGTTGCCCTGCCCGGTGAGCAGAGGCCACACGCCGGTCAGCACCATCACCCGCCGCACGAGGTCCCCGGCGGCGACCACGCGAAAGCTCAGTCCCGCGTCCTCGGCGGTGCGCCGGCCGCTGAGCAGCGCGGACATGCCGGAGGAATCCAAGAAGTCGACGCCGGACAAGTCGACCTCCACACCCCGGCGCGCCTCGGTCACGGCATCGGTGAGGCCGCGCCCCAGCTCCTCACGGGAGAGCAGGTCCACGTCCCCGGTCACCGTGACGATGACAACGCCGTCACGCTGCGAGCTAGCGATCTCCATGATCCCCCCGTTCTCCTCGGCCGTGAGATCATTGTCCTCGTCGGGAACGGTATCGCATGCTCGGACGCTTCGCTTCGGTCAACTCGGTGGCCGCGGATCACGGGCAGACCGTTACCCGTGATCCGCGGTCGCGTCAGACGGTCGCCGCAGCCGCCTGCCCAATCACCTTCGCCACGACGTCCGCCTTCGTGATGAGGGCCAGATGCCCGGCGCGTACCTCGGTGATCCGGGAACCGGCCCGCTCGGCCATGAACCGCTGGGCCTCCGGCGTGATGATCTGGTCCTGCGTCCCGAGGACGTACCAGGACGGGATCGTCTTCCACGCCGGTACGCCGGCCGGGGTGAATCCGGCGCTCAATGCCAGCGGCCGCTGGGCGGCGTACAGGGAGAGGGCCTTCGGCCGGGGCAGACCTGCCGCGAACGGGCCGAGGAAGGTCTCCTGCTTGAGGTAGAGGTCGACGTCGCCGGCCGGTGCGCCCGGGTAGGGCACGAAGTCGAAGACGGTGGCGGGGTCGACGTTGAGCGCCGAGTCCGCGCCCGCGAGCGGGAAGATCTGCTCGCCCTGGTCCGGGGCGAAGGCGTCTTCGTAGACCAGCGCCTTCACGTTGGGATTGCCGGTGGCGGCCTGGGTGATGACGGCGCCGCCGTAGGAGTGCCCGACCAGGATGATCGGGCCGCTGAGGGTCGCGAGGAAGTCGGCGATCGTCTGGCCGTCGGTGGTGAGGTTGCGCAGCGGGTTCGGTGGGATACGCACGGGATACCCGGCCCGGCGTAGCCGGTCGCCGACGGCGGTCCACGACGAGCCGTCGGCCCAGGCGCCGTGCACGAGGACGACGGTGGGCTTCGGCGTGGCGTGGTGGCCGGCGGCGGCTGCGCCGGTCGCGGGGAGCAGGACGGCCAGGGTCACGGCGAGCAGGGCCGCGAGGACGAGCCGGGGCCGCCGGGCACCCGTGCGGTGTTCTTCGGACAAGAGACACTCCTTGGTCTTTCGCGTCGGGGTGGTGTCGCTAGCCGAAACGTGCCGCGCCGAACGACCGTGTCGGGCAGTTTGTCGGGAGAGTGGGTATCCGGAAGGTGTTCGGGCACGTTCACCAATCGGACGCCGAGCATTCGTCCACGAGGTATCGATCTCCGAGAGATCGATGAGTAACATTGTGATGAGTGCCCCGCCGACGACCGTCACCGGCCGCCGACCGTGATCCACCGAAGGAGTCCGATGACCGCCAAACGCGTCACCACGCTGCTGGCCGCAATCGTGGCGCTGGGCGCCGCGGGCGGCGCCTACGTGCTCCAGCGAAGCCCGGACCCGGTACGCACCACTATGACGGTGCCCGCCGCGGTGACCGCCGCCGCCGTGCCCCGGCCCGACCATGTCGTGCTGGTCATGTTCGAGAACAAGAAGTACTCGTCGATCAACGGCAGTTCGAGCGCGCCCTACTTCAATTCGCTGGCCGGGCAGGGCGCGAAGTTCACGAAGTCGTTCGCCATCACGCACCCGAGCCAGCCGAACTACATCGCGCTGTTCTCCGGCTCGGCCCAGGGCGTCACCGACGACAGCTGCCCGCGGAGCTTCACCGGCAAGGAGAACCTCGGCCATCAGCTGATCGCGGCCGGGTTCACCTTCACCGGCTACTCCGAGGCGATGCCCTCGGACGGCTACACCGGTTGTTCCAGCGGCACCTACCGGCGTAAGCACAACAGCTGGGTCGACTTCGACAACGTCCCCGCCGCGAGCAACCTGCGGTATTCGAGGTTCCCCACGGACTTCACGACCCTGCCGACGGTCGCCTTCGTCACCCCGGACATGTGCAACGACATGCACGACTGCTCCATCAGCACCGGCGACACCTGGCTGAAGGCCAAGCTCGACGCGTACGCCCAATGGGCCAAGACCCACAACAGCCTGCTCATCGTGACCTTCGACGAGGACAGCAACACCTCGGTGAACCAGATCTTCACCGTGTTCGTCGGCCAGCACGTCAAGATCGGCAACTACGCCGAGACGATCAACCACTACACGGTCCTGCGGACGATCGAGGACGCGTACGGGCTCAGCCCGATCAACAACGCGGCGAGCGCCACCCCGATCACCGACATCTGGCAGTGACGTGTACCTGTCGACGATAGATCGCCCAGCGGCGGCCGGCTCGGGTCGCCGCTGGACGGCGATCGGGGCCAACGTCGTCGCCCTCGGCCTGGTCAGCCTGGTCACCGACGTGTCGGCCGAGATGGTCACGGCCGTCCTGCCGGCGTACCTGGTGCTCGGGCTCGGGTTGACGCCGTTGGTGTACGGGGCCGTCGACGGGGTCTACACCGGGGCGACTGCGGTGCTCCGGCTCGCGGGCGGCTGGCTCGCCGACCGTACTCGCCGCCGGAAAGCGGTCGCGGGCGTCGGCTACGGCATCTCGGCGGTCGCCAAGCTCGGCCTGCTCGCCGCGGGTACGCAAGCCGCCGCGCTCGGTGGGGTGATCGCCGCCGACCGGATGGGCAAGGGACTGCGTACGGCACCACGGGACGCGTTGATCACCCTGTCCGCCCCGGCGGCGCTGCTGGGCCGGGCGTTCGGCGTGCACCGGACGCTGGACGCGGCGGGCGCGTTCCTCGGGCCGCTGGTCGCCCTGGGCGTGCTGACCGCCACCGGCTCGGCGGCGATGACGGCCGCCTCCCGGGACGCGTTCGACGCCGTCTTCGTGTGCAGCTTCGGTGTCGCTGCTTTCGGCGTACTCCTGCTTGTGCTGTTTGTGAAAGAGCACCGCGATCCGCTTGCCGCGCCACGGCCTCGCACTCGTGATCTGGCCGCGCTGGCGGCCGATCCGCGAGCCCGGCGGCTGACCGCGGCCGGCTGTGTGCTGGGGCTGGCGACGATCGGCGACGGCTTCGTCTACCTGCTGCTGCAGCGGAGGTCGGGGCTGGCGATCGGCTGGTTCCCGCTGCTCGCGGTCGGCACGAACCTCGCGTATCTCCTGCTCGCAGGCCTGGCAGGGAGCATCGCGGACCGCATCGGGCGACAGCGCGTGCTGCTCGGCGGCTACGCGCTGCTCGCGCTGATCTATCTGGCACTGGCCGCGCCGTGGCACGGCACCATGATGATCGCGCTGATCTTGCTGCTCAACGGGGCGTTCTACGCGAGCACCGACGGCGTGCTGATGGCGCTGGCCGGGCCGGTGCTGCCCGAGTCGCTGCGCACGACCGGCCTGTCCATGATCCAGACCGGCCAGGCTGTCGCCTACCTCGGCTCGTCGCTGCTGTTCGGGCTCGTCTGGCAGACCTGGGACACGACCGCAGCGGTGCTGGTCGCCCTCGCGCTCACGGTCGCCGCCGGGGTCACGACCGTCTTCCTGGTGCGGCTGCGTGCGCACTAAACTCGTGGTCGCGGCGGCGGCCTTCGCCGTGCTGATCGCGGTCGGGATCGGCGTGATCCGCCACGCGCGGCACCCGGCCGTCACCGGCTCCACGCCACTCACCCTTCAGTCCGGCTTGTACGCCGTGAGCACCGCGCCGGCGACGCAAGGCCACCTGATCTCGGACGGCCGAGTGGCGGCCCTGTCCTGCAGCCGCTTCTACGCCGCCGCCGGAACGGGCGTCTGCCTGCGCCCGGACGGCCCGCTCGCGACCTACCAGGTCGTGCGGCTCGACGCGCAGCTCCGCGAGAAGGACAAGTTCCCGCTGGTGGGCGTGCCGAACCGGGCGCGGGTCTCGCCCAGCGGCCGCCTGCTGGCCTGGACGGTCTTCGTGACGGGCGACTCCTACAACAACGGCAAGTTCTCCACCCGGGCCGGGATCCTCGACACCGGCACCGGCGACCTCGTCGGCACGCTCGAAGACTTCACCGTCACACCCTCGGCGGGGGCGGACCGCAATTTCTGGGGCATCACGTTCACCGCCGACGACGACCACTTCTACGCGACCATGTCGACGCGAGGCCACCGTTACCTGGTCTACGGCTCCGTCTCCGGCCGTTCCGTTTCGGTCGTCCGTGACGGTGTCGAATGCCCTTCCTTGTCGCCCGACGGCACGCGCATCGCCTTCAAGTCCGCTGTGGACGGTGATCCCGCTCGGGGCTGGCGGCTGTCGGTCCTGACCCTGTCGACCGGGACGGTCGTGCCGCTCGCCGAGACGCGTAGCGTCGACGACCAGGCGGTGTGGCTCTCCGCCACGACCGTCGGATACGCCCTCCACCGGTCCGGCGGCTCCGACGTCTGGTCCGTCCCCGCCGACGGCTCCGGTACGCCTTCGCTGCTCCTCGCGGACGCCGAATCACCGGTGATGCTGACCCCCACCTCCCCCTGATGACCCCGCCTCGGTGCATCACCCCCACCTCGCCCCGTTGATCATGGAGTTAGCTGCGGTTTGGGCGGCGCTAAAGATCAAGTTCCTTGAGTATGCGAACTCCGCTGAGATTCGATGATCCAGTCCCGCTGGTATGCGCTCACGGGTTGGATTTCGCATACCACGGGAATTGGATCTTCCTGTGAGCCGGGAAATCGCAGACCGCGGGCACTGGATCATGACTTTCAGCCGCGGCCGGATCCCGCCGCCGGCGGTCTGTGGGTGCGCCGCAACAACACTCAACGCTAAGACGGCGACGAGATCGCAGCTCTGGGCGCTTCGGATGTCTGCCTGTTATGGAGCCGGGTGATCGAGCTCCTGATTTCCGCGATCGCCTCAGTGAACGGCGCTTGCAGCGTAGGCGGCCTTGGCCGCCTTCACGCGGTCGCGCGTCGGCCCTGGTGGCACGCCTTCGAAGTTCAACGGTGGACATAGGGCGGTGATGAGCCGGAGCTCATGCGGCCGAGGATCTTCGCAGGCGTACCAGGTCAGCCGCAGATGTTCGTGCATCCACGCGGTGAGTCGCAGCTCCGCCGCCGGAACGAGGACCACTCGATCCGTCCTCCGGGTCTCCCAGTGTTCGGTCGGCAGCAGCAGGCCGGCCAGCGTACGCCGGAGGGTCGAGCTGCCGGAGCGGGCGAGGTGGTTTCGTCTGATCCGGTGATTCAGGTTCGTCGCGATGCCCACGTAGAGCAGGCGGTAATGCTGATCGGTGGGATTGACCGTCCCGGGAAGTTCCGCGAACGTCTCCGGCTTGGCCCACCAGGCGTAGACGCCGGGCTCCCTGGGCAGGAGGGCGTCTGCCTCGTCGAGTGCGAGGGGAGCGACTCCGAGGCCGTCGACGACGGTCAAACTCGGGTTAGATGACGCCTCCAAGCTTGCTTCCCTTCGGCATTCGGCATTCGGCGAGATGGAGAGCATTCCACCGCAGGAGTCTTCCGTGGAAGCCCGACGCATGTCAGCCGACACGAACGGTTCGTGTCGCGCCCGCAAAGCATGAGTCGCACGTGGACTCGAGTGGACTCTCGTCACCTGGCTGTAGGAGCCGGGTCAGCGGTCTCGACCATACGATCTGTTCAGCGGAGCGACGAGGGAGATCGTGTTGACATCGTCAGAATTCGGGCCGACCGGAGACCTAGAAGGACCCGTCGAAGAGCCGACGGCCAGCCTGGTGGAGGTGGGACCGGGAGTTGCGGTGCTCCTCGCGGACAAGGCACCCGACGGCCTCGATGTCATCCCGTTCGAGATGCTGA